>JAPOLP010000017.1 GCA_029977045.1 Planctomycetota bacterium | reverse complement strand
CTGGGACACGCACCGCGACAACTTCAACGGCTTAAAGAAGCTGCTGCCACCCCTCGATCAGGCCTGGCCGGCGCTGCTGGCGGATCTCGAAGACCGTGGACTGCTCGAAAACACGTTCGTCTTCTGGCTGACCGACTTCGGTCGTACGCCGATCATCAATTCAGCCGCCGGCCGCGATCACTGGTCAACCGCGAGCATCGCTTGCTTCGCCGGAGCCGGCGTTCGAGGCGGCCAGGTGCTCGGCCAGACCGACGAGACCGGAGCGAAACCTGTTGGTAAGGAATACTACCCGGAAGACATCGCCGCGACGGTGTACTCGAAGCTCGGCATCCCGCTCGACACGCACCATCAAGCCCCCGACGGTCGTCCCGTCCGACTGTGCATTGGTCAGCCCGTGCCCGAGCTGATGTCCTGAGAGAGTTTGATTATGGCAGACGCGACCATGACGACATTCCAACCAAAGACGTTAACTGCAGAGGAGCAAGCAGCACTGAAGCCATTGCGTCGAACCGCGGTCGTTTTTCTTGCTTTATACGTCGCCTCATGGATCGGTCTGCTGCTTTATATGTGCCTGTACCGACCCGGCAACGCTGGGATCCTGTTCGCCTCGATGGCCGCCCTGCACCTCTGCAAGAGGGTCGCACTGTCTTACTTGTCTCGTCGCTCAGATCGAATTCTTGACGACTTATCCGACTCATCCTCTGGCCATCTAACACCAGCAACGTGAGATCTCCGGCAGCCCGAAACCGGATGGATTCCGCACGCTTTTTCTTACGGGAAGGCTCCTGCTATTCTCCGCTCGCCGGAGAGTTGCTTTCCCGGATTTGTGACACGGTTTTGCACTGTGCCCGCTTCCGCCAGTCTCGATCCTGATGGCGTCTGAGTCGCTGTCTGGCCCGGCAAACTGCCTGACCCGGGGTCGAGTGTGCTGTGTGTTCGCTCGGTTCGGGGACTCATCCGCCGCTCTGCTCCTGCAGTCGTGGCATACTGATTGACCTGAGATTGCGAGCCAGCCGGGTGAGCCGACAGCCACCGATTTACAACGCGGAAGAACGTGAGCAACTGCGTGCAGCCTGCCGCTTCAACTCGCAGATGATGGACGTCATCCGCCCGCATGTCGTGCCCGGAACGACCACCGGCGAGATCGACCGGATCGCCCACGAATACACGATGGATCACGGGCACACGCCAGCGTGTCTGGGTTACAGCGGCCCGCCCGGTGCTCCGCCATATCCGAAAAGCACCTGTATCAGCATCAACGATGTTGTCTGCCACGGAATTCCCGGCGACCGCGTGCTGCAGGACGGCGACATCGTCAATGTCGATATGACAACGATCGTTGATGGCTGGCACGGCGATCAGTCGGAGACGTTTCTTATCGGCGACGTCACGCCCGAAGCGAAGCGGCTGGTCCAGACGACGTTCGACGCGATGTGGCTCGGCATCCACGCGATTCGCCCGTACGGCAAGATTCGCGACATCGGCGCGGCGATCTACTCGTTTGCCCGCGAACGCGGTTACGAAGTCGTGCGTGAGTTTCAGGGACACGGCGTCGGTCGCAGCTTCCACCAGGAGCCCGGTGTGCCGCACTTCTGGTTTCGCGGGACGAAAGCCGGTGCTCAGGTCGTCCGCCCCGGCGTCTGCTTCACGATCGAGCCGATGCTCAATCAGGGAACGTGGCGGACGCGGATCGACAAGTTCGACGGCTGGACCGTCCGCACGGCTGACGGCAAATTGTCAGCTCAGTTCGAGCATCAGATCCTGATGACCGACGAAGGGCCGGAAGTCCTCACGCTGACGCAGAACGGCCCGCAGGAAGGCCATCAGTTCTGATTGAGAAATCCGTTCCCGTCCTCTGATGTGCAACGGGAACAAAATCGACGCGACTCAGAGATCGTATTCGTCCGCGTCTTCAGAATCGTCAGCCGCCCGGTCCGCAGTGTCCGGCGACGGAGCCCGGCGGAACACGGCGACGACGGCATCGATGTCGACAACGAAGAGCACGTTGTCAGATTCCAGATCGACCGGGATCGCATCTTTCGGGTGAAAGAGCACCTTGTCGTACTTGCGAATCGGGAAGTCGTCGTCGTTGGCGACCTGTCGACTGATTTCGACAACGCGACCGGTGATCGTCGGAATCTCGGCCTGATCGGGCAGCACAATGCCGCCCTTCGTCTTCTGACGAGCTTCGTCCTTGCGAATCAGAATCCGCATTCCCAACGGTTCGACAATTTCCGGAAGACTCATAGATGTGCCCCGACTGCGGGTCCAGGTTGCGTGATGTGAGCAGGATCGTATCGCTCGTTCACCCGCCTCGCCAATCTCTGTCGGCAAGACGAGGTGCAACCGTTTCCCCAGGGATATGGCTTTCAGCGGTGCGTTGCACGGTGCCTGCCCTGCGAGTCAGATACGTTCTCTGAATGACTAACGACAAAACCGCGTTGCGTACTGGACTTCGGATTTCCAGTGCCACCGCCAGCAGCCAGCAACAAATTGCACCACAGCTTACAGGAACACTGAGCAATGGAACTTGGTTTGAGAGACTCGGTCGCCATCGTCACTGGAGCGGCCAGCGGAATCGGCCAGGCGATCGCTCATTCGTTTGCATCCGAAGGTGCGAACGTCGCCTTGTGGGACCTGTCGCCGACGGTCGTCGAGATCGCTGAGCAGATCAGAGAACAGAGTGGTCGGCATATCATCGGCGTCGAGGCTGACGTGACCGACCAGGCGTCACTGGAACGCGCCCTGGCCGCTACCGAATCGAACCTCGGGCCGATCGAGCATCTGGTTCACGCGGCGGCGATCGGTTCCGGCAAGTTCGGGTTTCCGTTCAGCAATCTCTCGCCCGAGGACTGGCCGCGGGTTCTCGACGTCAACGTGATGGGGATGACGCGGGTGGCTCACGCGATCGCTCCCCGTCTCACCGATCAGTCCAAAGGAACAATGACGTTTCTGGCGTCCGTTGCAGGACAAATCGGTTCGCAGACCGATCCGCCTTACAGTGCGGCCAAAGCGGCGAACATCAACTTCGCTCAGTGCCTGGCCCGCGATCTCGCTCCGCATGGCGTGCGGGTGAATACGGTCTGCCCCGGAATGGTGAAGACGCCACTGAACCGTTCGGTCTGGCAGGCGTGGCACGATCAGCAGCCGGAAGACCAACGAGTCGACTATGAGACCTGGGCGGCGGAGAAAATCGCACGAGTCGTCCCTCTGGGCTCGTGGCAGGAACCGGAAGACATCGCTGACATGGTCGTCTTTCTGGCATCGCGCCGAGCTGCCCAGGTGACCGGGCAGACCATCAATGTCGACGGTGGCTTCGTGATGCACTGGTAAGAGTGCGATGCCATGCAGGTATGTCAGTTGAGTCGGTCGGCGCGATCATCACAGTCGGACGCGCGGTCCTCACCGGATCGACATGCCAACTTTCGCAGCGTCCTGCGGGAGGTGACACACCGGACCCTCCTGTCATGTGTGACTCAGAAAAATTGTCGGACACACGTCGAATCGCGGCTCCCTCTGCCAAAGCGGTCCTAGGTTACCGCTGTGAACGACGGGGAGATGGACTCCGTCGGCCGTTACTGGTTCGCTGAACTGCCTGATCGGAACCTGTTGGTTCGGTTCTGTCGGTTACGTGAACCGTGCCTGCCGTATCGTCCGTTCGCAAATTGATTTCGCTGCGGCGACTCATATAGTCGACCGCTTCGCAGCTTCAGTTCGTAAGACTTGAGTCGATTTCAACTGAGTTGCGTTTTTTCTGAGAAATCCGGCTTCTAGCCAGGTACCTTCGACAGCTCGCGGGATGGGCATCCTGTTGCGAGAGCACGCGGAAGAGGAGCACTTCCGGTTGTGACGCTCGCAACGGTGACGCTGTCGATGAACTGGCCTGTGCCACGAGGGGGAATCATGGGTTTGGGACGGCCAACTCGACGACTGCTTCTGGGACTTCTACTGCTCGGCCTTTCAACGTGGACCTGCACCGCAACCGCAGCTCCGCCACTTCCGCTCGATCTCGACGACAGCCGCAGTGCGCTGTCGATCGGCGAAGAGCTGGAACGATCCGGCCAGTGGCTCGACGCGATTCAGCACTACGATCAGGCACTCGATCGCTGGCCTGCCAACGAAGATCTGAAGTACGGTCGCCGCCGTGCCCGCGTCCACTTCCGTATCGAACGTCGTTATGCCGACGGCAGCTTCCAGAAGTCACTGGTCGCGATGTCGCGGACGCAGGCTCTGGACCTGTTCGACGAAACGACAACCCGCATTCGTGCGAACTTTGTTGAGCCGCTGAGCTACCTCTCGATCGTCGCGCACGGCACGGAAAGTCTCTACATCGCGCTGGCGAATCCTGAGTTTCTGAACGAGAACCTGACGGGTGTTCTGTCTTCCCAGCAGCGTAAGGAAGGCGTCCGTGAACTGCGTCGCGTTCTTCGCGAAGACTACTGGAACAAGCCGGTTCATAATTCGCAGCACGCTCGCCAGGTTGTGCTCGAAGTGTCGCGTCACGCCGAGCGAACGCTCAACCTGCCGGCATCGGCGGTTGTCATGGAATACGTGTTCGGTGGCTGCAACGCTCTGGACGACTACAGCGGCTTCCTGACGGCAGATCGTCTCTCCGATCTTTACAGCAATATCGACGGCGAGTTCGTCGGCCTGGGCGTCGAGATGAAAGAAGAGACCGGCAGCGGAATGCTGCTCGTCAACGTTCTTCCCGAAAGCCCGGCCGCAGTCGGCGGCCTTCGCAAGGGCGACCGGATTCTCGAAATCGACGGCTCCGACATTCGGAACGCGACGATTGACGACGCAGCCAATCGGATGCGTGGCCCGTCGGGCAGCCGCGTCAGCCTTGTCGTGCGACGCGACGCCGAACAGCGAACGTGGGACACGGTCCTGATTCGCCGGGCGGTCGTTGTGAAGAGCATTCCGGAACTGAAGATCGTCGATCGCGAACACGGAATCGCGTACCTGCAGATCGCCGGCTTCCAGAAGTCGACGGGCCAGGAACTGGATGCCGCTCTGGCGGAACTTCAGTCGCAGGGTATGAAGTCGCTGATCATTGATGTTCGAGGCAACCCAGGTGGCCTGCTCACTGCGGCCGTTGAAGTCCTCGACCGACTGATCGAAGACGGCGTGCTGGTTTCGACAAAGGGTCGTACCGGCGATCAGAACTGGACCTACCGGGCTCATCGCGAAGGCACGTTTGACATGCCACTGGTTCTGCTGACCGATGGCGACAGTGCCAGTGCCAGCGAGATCGTCGCTGGAGCCGTCCGCGATCATCGCCGTGGCACGATTGTCGGTCGCAAGACGTTCGGCAAATGGTCGGTGCAGAGCATCTTCAATATCGGCAGCGACAACGGCCTGCGACTGACAACGGCCAAGTTCTACTCGCCGAACGGCCACACGCTGGGCAAGATCGGCGTCGAGCCGGATGTCCTGGTCGAAAAGTCGACCGAGCACACGGTTGCCTACCGCAGCAGCCTGTTCGGCGAAGACGAATCGGATGCCGACCTCGACAAGGCAATCGAGATTCTGCGTCGAAAGGGTTCAAGCTTCTGAGCCTTACCGGTCGTACGACCCGATTGACAACTGATACGAAACGCCCCTCGAAGCCTGACAGCTTCGAGGGGTGTTTTCGTTTGGAGTCTCGCCGTCACCGCGCACTCACCGGTCAGGAACGATCGGTGTTTGGGATTCTCGCCAGAAACTCACGGGTGCGAGGAAGTGGCATTTCCTCGTCAGCTGCGAGCAACCCACGAAGCGTTGCGACTTCTGCTTCGGTGTCGACGTCGAACCAGAGAGGCAGCAGGCTGAGTTTCAGATTCAGCGAGCGGATTCGTTCGACGGTCTGCTGGAAAACCTCAGCGGTACTCCAATCGACATTGTCGAAGATGGCGCGGGCTTGTGGCGCGGAACCTCGCAGGCCGACGAGCCAAGACGCGCCATCGGCTGACGGCCCGAGAACGACATCGTGGCCTTCGAGCAGTGCGAACGCCTGGTCGAATGAGCCGCTCGGCAGATTAGGGCTGTCGGAGCCGATCAGAACCAGCCGGTCGTTTGAGCCAGCACACCACTGATCGAAACACGCAGCCATGCGTCCGCCGAGGTCGGTTTCTGGTTGTGGCCAGAGCTGCCACTGTTCGGCGGCTTCTTCAAACCAGAGGTGAGCATCGGAAGTGGCTGGCGAGTAGCCAACAACGCGGCGGTCGCCTTCGCAAGCGAACCGTTCAAACTGGTCGCGGAGAAAGCACTCGTAAAGTCCTGCAGCCTGGTCGGCACCCCAGGTTGCGGCCAGACGGGTTTTGACCTGGCCGGGAATCGGCTGTTTGGCGAACAGGACGAGCGTTTGCATTGTTCTGTCGGTCGCTTGTCGAGGGCTTGGGAGTTCCGCGATGCTCCGGTGTTGTCTCGCATCTTCCAATCGAGTTTCAATCGAGGACGTACCGCGTGTTCCCAGAGCTGGAAACCGAACGGCTGCGACTGCGGATGTTTAAGCAGTCGGACTTCGAGGACTACGCCTTCATGCAGGCAGATGTGGACGTCATGGAGTTTCTCGGCGACGGCATTCCTCGTAACCGTGACGACGCCTGGAAGCATCTGGCGACACTGATCGGGCACTGGCATCTTCGCGGATATGGCTTCTGGGCTGTTGAAGAGAAGGCAACGGGCGAGCTGATTGGCCGTGTCGGACACTGGAATCCCGAGGGCTGGCCGGATTTCGAGGTCGGCTGGATCCTGCGGAAAGAGTCCTGGGGAAAAGGCTACGCGACGGAAGCTGGCGGTGCGGCACTTGACTACGCGTTCGAGCAGATGGGCCGCGACAAGGTCTGCAGCGTGATTCGCGTCGGCAATGAGCGGTCGGTGAACGTAGCAACAAAGCTCGGTGAGACACTGGATCGCGAAGAGACGGTGATGGGCCAGCAGTGCTGGATCTACGCAATCACTCGTGATGTCTGGGAAGCGCGGCGCAGTCAGTCGGCAGGCTGAGTGGCGAATCGAAGTCAAACGTGAAGGAGCGTTCGATTGAGCACGCGATGGACAACGTGGAGTGAGCACGCGTGGCTGCAGCACGCCGCCGACGGTGTCGCAACACTGCAACTCGGCGACCGTCTGCTGAGCGAGGTAGTGGATGCTGAGTCTGGCACCGGCTACCTGGCGACTGTGTTGCCGGACATCGCTTCAGAATTCGCTGTGCAATGGGCGGCGGTGATCGATCGCTGGCCTGGCTGGTCAACGCGAGCAGAGTTCGGGCAGCTTCCGTTTGAGCATCTGCCGGCTCGTTTCTTTGAAGAGGTACTTGATCGCGAAGCCGGCGGGCTGACCACCGAAACCGATAAGGACGGCTGGTCGCTGCTCAGTGTGCCGCTGGTAACAGACGGGCAGCAGCAGACGGTGCTCGCTCTCGCTGGCCGCCGAATTGAAAGCGACGATCTGGCTCGCTGCGTCGCGATCAGCCGAACACTGGCAACGAGTCTGTTGCTGGCCGAGCGGCTCGGGCGACTGTCGCACAAGGAAGAGCAGCTTCGTGAGACATTACGTGTTGCATACCGACTGTCGGACATCTTTGAAACTGTGCCGCTGCTCGAAGCGCTGGCCGAAGAAGCAACCCGGCTCTTGAAGTGTGATCGCGCGAGCATCTTCATCTGGGACCGGCAGGAGCAGAAACTGCTGGCCTGTCCGGCGCTCGGAGTTGAAGGCGGGACGCTGTATCTGCCCGACAATGTCGGCATCGTCGGTGCGGTGATCCAGAGCGGCGAATCGATCTGCGTTGACGACGCGTATGAAGACGACCGGTTTAACCGGGCCGTCGACCGTGACACGGGCTATCGCACAAAGAGCCTGCTGTGCGTGCCGCTGCTCGATGGCGACGGGCGGCTGATCGGCGCGTTTCAGGGCATCAATAAGCTCGACGGACTATTCGACTCTGACGACGAAGACATTCTCGGGCAGCTGGGGATTCAGGCGGCGATTGCACTGCGGAATACGCGCGAGCGCGAGCGGCTGATCCGCACGCACCGGCAACTGACCGAGCAGATGGCCAGCCGCGTCCGGATCATTGGCGACAGCTCGGCAACCGATACTGTTCGGGAGAAGATCGAGCGACTGGCTCCGACCGATCTTCCCGTGCTGATTCTGGGCGCGAGCGGTACCGGCAAGGAAGTCGTCGCACAATCGCTGCACTATCACGGTCCGCGGTGCGACGAACCGTTTGTCGCCGTCAACTGTGCTGCTCTGACGGAAACGCTGCTCGAAAGCGAACTGTTCGGGCACGAGAAGGGAGCCTTTACCGACGCCAGCGCGACTCACAAGGGCAAGTTTGAACTCGCCGATGGCGGAACGGTCTTCCTCGACGAGATTGGCGATATGAGTCCCGGCGGCCAGGCAAAGCTGCTGCGCGTGCTCGAACAGAAAGTCATCACGCGGGTCGGCGGCAGTCAGACGATTCCCGTCAACGTCCGCATCGTCGCGGCGACGAATGTGAACCTCGCCGAGGCTGTGCGCGAGAAGCGGTTTCGCGAGGACCTCTACTTCCGGCTGAACGTCGTGACGCTCGAACTACCGCCTCTGTGTGAGCGACCGGACGATATTCTGCCACTGGCCGAGTTCTTTCTGCGGCAGTTCTGTCCGCAGGCGCGACGACCCGTGCTGGAACTCAGTGATGACGCGGTGCGGCGTCTGAAGGCTCATGGCTGGCCGGGCAACGTTCGCGAACTGCGAAACCTGATGGAACGCGTTGCATTTCTGAGCACCGGGGACCGCGTCGAGGAAGAGGACCTCGCGTTTGTGCTCAGCCCGCTGAAAGAAGAGCAGCAGCTTGCGGCTGGTGTCGATCTCGGCCTAGCGGATGCAACCACGCGGTTTCAGGCGCAGTACATCGAGCGGGCGATCGACCGCTGCGGCAAAAACATGAGTGAGGTCGCGCGGATGCTCGGCCTGCACCGCTCGAACCTGTATCGCAAGATGAAGCAACTCGGAATGAACGTTCCAGACGAAGACTGAATCGCTGATCCGCCACACGACGATTTGACGCGATCAGGCTCACGGGACCCGTGTGATCGCGAGAAAGATCGAAGGCCGTTTTACCGGAACTTCGTGACAGTCGTGACGAGCTGCTGCTTCCGGCCCTCCGACCGAATGCTCCTTTCGATCCCGTCCAGGCGGACGTACCATGACCCTTCGCGGCGCTCCACACTTTCCCATCAGGCCTTGAATTCCTTTTCAGCCGGCGGCCCGTCGCTTCACCATGTCTGTCTCGCATTTCCGGACGAACCACAGCCCTCCTGGCTTCAGGCACCAGTCTTCGCCGGTCAGCCCGCGCGCTGCCGGTCGTCTCTTCGGCTGGTGTTTCGCGGTCGCTGCTGCGCTGATGCTGCTGACTGATGCCCGCACGTCGTATGCGTGGCAGAACGGGACCGACTCCAAGCCACAGCCTGCCGCTCGCCCATCAAATGGCAATACCGGAGGAGACGAGTCGACATCGAAACCGACCGGCGACACGGCAATCATCCTGGACAACGATGGCAATCCGGTCGAAATCCCGGTTGGCCCGACCTGGGAAGAGTTTCTCAAGTTTGTCCGCGAGCGTGGCAAGTCTGCGGCGACCGACCTGCCGGATTATTACATCGCGCGCCTGCAGCTGACCGGAGAGGTCAATGCCGAGGACAGCGTTGCCAGTCTTGATGCCGAGATTCTGGTGCGTGTCCTGACCGACAAGCGTGCGGTTGACGTTCCGTTGCGACTGACTGAAGCCACGCTCCGCGACCACAGCTATTCGGGTTCTGGCACTCTGGCCTTCATTCCAACCGATCGGAATAACGGCGTCGTCTGCCGACTGGCCGGAAAGGGCGAACACTCGATCCGTCTCAAGATGCTGGTCACAGTCCGAAAGTCAGCGGATACCTTCCGTCTGCAACTGTCACTGCCGCCCAGTCCTCAAAGCGAGCTCACTCTGACCGTCCCGCGAGAGCGCATCGTCGTCCGCGGCGACACGTCCGGGAACCGCATGATCGGCTCGACTCAGCAGGATGGCACAACACGCATTCGAGCCTTCGGCCTGGGAACGACACTTGATCTTTCCTGGCAGGAACTCGCAGCCCGCACCGAAGTCCGACCAGAGATCTCGACGACAACACTCGTCGCCGCAGCGCTGGAGCCCGATGGCGCCAGTATCGAGGCAGAACAGACAATCGTGGCAACTCGTGGAAACTTCGATCGTCTGAAGATTGAGATCCCCGCTGGATTTACGCTGAGATCACTGACCAGTCCGACTCATCCCGAGATTCAATATGAGCAACCGGAGTTTCCCCGCGTCGTGCTGGAGTTTCCGGGGCCGACATCCGGGCCAGTCAAGCTGACGTGGTCTCTGTACTCCGTGAAGCCCGCCGATGGGACCGGGGAAAGCAATCCCGCTGAAACAGAAGACGACTCCCCCATCGAATTCGAAATTCAGGGGTTTCGCGTTGAAGAAGCAGGCCGACACGACGGCTTCCTGCGCGTCAGCGTTCCAGAAGGATTTCACCTGGGCCAGTCAGAGGCCCAGACACCGGACCAGACAAGACAGCTGATGTACGCACGCGTGAGTGCGTTTCAGCCAGAGTTGATCAGCCGGCGTTCGCCTGGAACGGAAGGTGAGCAGCTCGTCTGGAGAATCCTCGATCCACGCTTCCGGGCCGGATTCCGTCTTGAACGGATTGAACCCGGCTATCACGTCACTCCGAGATTCACGCTGCAGTTTAACGATCGGATCGTGGAGCTTACGGCGTCATTCGACGTGAGTGTCTATCGCGGATCGCTGCGGCGGCTCGATCTGCTGTGGCCGGATTTCGATACTCAGAAATGGCGAGTCGAAGTTGCCGGGTCTCCTGTTGATGTGGAGTTGCAGCTACCGAACTCAAACGGAGCCGGCTCCTCAGAACAGCCTGCAGCCGAAAGGCCGGCAACTGAGGATCGGATCACAATGCTGCTGACAGAAGCTCGATCGCGAACTCACGATAACTGGACGATCGAACTGACCTGTCGTGCTCCCGTGCCGGAAGGTGTCAAATCATTCCCGCTGACTCTGCCGCAGGTTGACGTACCGATCGAGCGACTGCGTTCGCCAATCGTTAGAGTGATTAACGAACAGAACATTGAGAGCACACTGACTGCTGCTCGCGGAACCGTCGCTCACGAAGTCCCTGATGATGCGGCGGAGCCAGTTAAGAGCCATCTGCCAGCCAATCTGCAGACGCGTGCCTGGGAGATCGACTCACCGTCGCTTCAGTTCGATGCAACCGTGTCAGCTCACGAGCAGGAAGTTTCGTGCGATTCGTATGCGACTCTGAGATATGACGACGACCACTTCGAGATTACTCAGCGACTTGAGTATTCAGTTGCATACGAACCTCTGTCGCGAGTGCGGATCGAGATCCCGACAGAATCTGCCGGCGAGGCAATCTCCCGGGCAGAGTTTCGATTGCTGCGCCGTGGTGACGTCGAGCCTAAGAAACTCATGCCGATCGGGGCGGGGCTTCCCGTCGGAGAGACAATTCAGCGTTCGCTACAGCTTCCGGAATCACTGTGGGGACGGTTCACCATCATCTGTGAGTACTCGGTTCCAATTGAGGACCTGCTGACGACATCGAAAACATTCGTGAGCAACATCCCGCTGATTCAGTCTGCGGATGCGGCAACGGAAACAACCCGTGTGGAAATTCAGGCTCCGGCGAACATCGACATGCAGCTTCCTGCTGAAACGTGGCAGCCGGAAGTTTCCGTTGGCCGTTTTCCCGCATGGCTTGCTCAGGGAACACAGCGACGCCTGCAGGTCACCAGTAAGTCTTCGACCGGTCGCGCGTCCGAGCGGTTTTCCGTGCGGTACGCCAGGTTGCAGACTGCATTGTTTCCTACCGGTTCCAGCACTCAAGCCGCATACCAGGTGGAAGGCGATACGTCCTGGCTGACGCTGACTTTTCCGCCGGATTGCAACCTCAATTCAATAGTCGCCACGTGGGATGGCCAACCACTGGATCCCGGCGCGATTCGCGAAGTTCCGGATTCACTTCACACACTGCGTTTTGATCTGAATGTCGACGGCAATGCAACATCGCACGTGCTGGAGATCGAATACCAGTCGCGGGACAGGCACGACTTTGGACCGCTCAGCACCCTGACAGTGCATGCACCCGAGTTTTCCAGCGGCGTTCAACTGTCAGAAGCGGTCTGGGAAGTCACTCTCCCGGACGACCAGTACGTACTCGTCTATCCCGAAAACTGGATGCCGCAGATGCGCTGGCAGCGGGATGGCATCGTCTGGCGACGCAAACCGACAGATCGCGACCGCCAGGCTGACTGGCCAACACTGGAATCAACAGGAACGCGTCCGAGTGTGCCATTGTTCGGAGGCAGTCTGACGACACCGTATCGCTTTTCCGCATTCGGCCATCATCAGTCGCTGGTCATTCGATCGATGAGCCGGCCCGCAATCGTGATGACCGGGACCGGCCTGTCGCTTGCTATTGGCCTGATCCTGTTACGTATTCCAGCAACGCGGCATGTACTGACGCTGCTCACAGCAACGTTCGCGATCTCCGTGATTGGCCTCTGGCATCTTGAATCACTGCAGTTGCTCGCCCAGCCCGCTGTGTTCGGGCTGCTGCTGGCCGTCGTTGGAACGTTGATCGACGTTCGAGCCAGACAACGGATGAAGTCTTCCTACGTTGCCTATTCGTCACCCAGCGATTTCCTGGTGCCAGGCTCATCGGTCGTTGAGCTCATGCAGGAAGAAACAAAGACCAGCCCACGACGAACTCCCGACGCAACTGGGGCATGACAGGATCACTGGCTGCGGACCACGTTTTTCGATCGGTTTAAGAAGCCATCTGCTGGTTGCAGGAAAGCATCTGCAGGTTTGGGTATTGGAGCAGAGATGAGAATCCGCCATCGCCAGGCAATGCGGCAAGTGCTGCTGCTGATTGGAATCGCGACCGCGATTCTGACCAGCACTCCAGACCGCGCTGCGACTGCCGATGGCAACCCAGTCGTACGACAACGCTTTGTACCGGCCAGTCGCCCGGATCTGTGGCCTGCCAATCAGGGAAATGACTGGGTTCCAGTCGGACGAGTCGAACTCGATGCGATTCTTGAGCGAGTTCGCAGCCGATCGGAAAACCGTCAGACGATTCCGTTCAACACGGCAACGTATTCCGCCGAGTTTGATCCACGGACACTCTCGATCAGTCAGGGGTCAGCGACGCTCGTCGTCTCTTCCAGTCAGACTCCAGGCAGCCTCATTCGCTGCGTGCCACTGAATCTGTCGATTGACGGTCCACGCTGGAAGGACAGCGACAATCCAGCAGTTCTGGGGGCTAACGCAGACGGCGACCACTACCTGGTCATTCCACCTGACAGCAACCAGTTGCAGTTTGACTGGCAACTGACCGGGACCCGTCGCCTTAGCGGAGTTGAGTTCGCTGTCAGTGTTCCGTCGGCGGTCGCATCCGTTCTCTCCGTCAAGGCTCCACCAGGCTGGACGTTAACCGCATCGTCCGGAAGTGTGACAAGCGGTCGAGACCCCGATGGAGGAACCATCTGGCGTCTCGATCTTGGACGACGAACAGAGACGCAGTTACGGCTGATCGAGCCCGGCCAGAACACCGCGAAGCAGGACGTCAGCCTTACGACTGTCAGCGTGAATTCGCGGTTCGAGCTAACGCCACTGAGTGTCAACTCAGCTACGGAAGTCAGCTTTGAATCTCTCGCGACGACTGCCAACAGTCTCGAAATCCAGCTCGCGGAAGCCTGGCAGGTTCGATCAGTTGAACGAGTATCTGGCGGGGCAGTTGCGTGGCACGACCTCGGTTTAGCGGATGGCCTGCGACGTCTGCGGATTGAACTCCCCAACGGAACCGTTGCCAGTGAACGAGGATTCGTAATCAATACCTCGCTGCCGATTCGTCTGCAGACAGAACTGCAACTTGCTCCACCAAAGCTTATCGATGCAGTCCTCTTCGATGGCCGGTTGCAGGTTGCCCTGAATCCGCCGTTCACTCTGCTGGATTACCAGACAGTCGGACTGAGCCAGACTGACGTGTCTGCTGAATCAGGTTCCGGCGGTCGGACTTTGCTGAGCTTTCAGCAGTTTGCAGCCGACGCTTATGTCAGCCTGAGCCTGCGGGATGATGCGTCAAACCGTGACCGCTTGCTGAGTATTCGAGAGTTTGTCGTCGGTCGGTTTGATCTGGATCCGCCAGAGTTTCACGCCGACGTCCAGATCGCAGCTCGCTCGCCGGAAATATTTTCGCTGCGAACCTGGATCCCGGAAGGCTGGGAGGTCACTCGCGTCAGTCACCGGGCACCTGGCGGTTTGCAGGTCGAACTGCCGTGGCAGGCAATTCAAGTGCGTCCCGACGAACCCGACCTCATCCAAATCGGCCTGCCGGACGGTCTGGAGACCGGACGTCCCGTCTTACTGCAGATCTCGGCCCAACACATTACCTGGACGCGAGGGTCAGCACTGGCATTGCCGGTGGTCTTTCCTGACGTCAACGCGCTCACTTCAGTGACAACCGGACTGCTGTTCGCCTCTCAAACCGATGCGAGCGAAACACACATCGAAGGTTTCGAGCGAGTCGACCAGAACACAGGCCTTTCGCAATTCGGATGGTCACCAACTGCTTCAGATCTCGCAGGCCAGCCGGTAAGTCTGCACACGCTCGACTACTGGGAAGACGCTGAGATCCAGGCCAGACGCACCGTCCGGCGTCAAGGCGGAACTTCACCGCAACCTTCTTCAGGAAACAGTTCCGACACTCAAGATTCCATTGATGCAACCTGGAGCAGTAACAGCACTGACCAGAAGGCCGGTCACAGCGAATCTGAATCACACGATCCTGTATCTGGAGTTACGACGGACAGTGACGCCAGCCTCCCGATCGTGGCCAGTAATCTTGAGTCGTTTATTTCGCCAGGGTCCGGCGGACGTGACCTGCATCGTATGAGCTGGAAGTTTGCATATTCCGCTCCCGCCCAGACTCTCGCGCTCAGGCTTCCCCAGGATGCCGTGCTGACCGAAACACTCTGGAACAACCAATCGCTGGCGGCTTCAGCTGACGGACAGAACTGGTCAATTCCCATTCCAAAGACAGACGGCGGGGACACGTTGACCGTCGGCTACACACTCCGTTCAAAAGACATATACCTGCGGGATACGCAACGTGTCGCGCTGCCGGTCTTTGACGCAATTAACCTTTCGTTTGAATGGAACCTGCACCTGAGAAAAGGGTATTCCGTTGTTTCCCTCTCCGAAGAAATGACGCGAATTACTGCTGGTCGCCCTGCCGGATGGCTGCGCTGGTTCTTTGGCCCACTGGCTCGAAGTCGCTCGGCTGACTGGTTCAACCCAGTCAGCACTGACAGCTGGATTCATGCACTGCAATCAGACAGCCTTTCACCAGGCAACTCAGACGTGGCAACTCCGGGCAATGAGATTGCCAAGTCGAATCCACTCAGTCGCGACTGGGTAACGGTTCGATCCATTTCAGGAGCCGTACCGCGGTCGCTGTCGATTCACGTCTGCCGTCTCGACCGCCTTAACGCTCTGGCCTGGTTTGTTCTCATTGCAACCTGTCTGGTCGGAGTGACGCTCAGAACACTGCAGGTCGGGAGTAGAAATCGAATTGGCCTGTTCTGGCTGTGTGGCTGTCTGGTGGCGGCGGTGACCGTTCCCAGCAGCTATTCCGAACTGGTTGGCGCCGCAATTCTGGGGACTGTCGTTGCGACGCTGTTTCCACGATCTCTGATACGTCGACAGCCGGAGGTGAATGGCGAGTCTTACCCGTCCATGTCATCAACGATCGCGTTGCCCCGCGCGAAAGTCGCCGAACTGCTGAAAGTTCTTCTACTGGCGGCAACGCTGGCCGGCGCAACTCAGGCGATTGCACAGAACGATGAATCTGCAATCCCTGCAACAGTCGACATCCTTGTCCCCTACACAGGAGAGCGTCTAAATCGGTCCGCCCGGCTGCCCGACGTTGTTTACGTCGACGCGGCAACGTTGCGGCAGTTGCAACAGGCAGACGAATCCGAGAGCGGTGCCCCTGCCGTATTACTCACAAAGACAGAGTGGGTCGCGATCGTTGACCGCGATGATCGTTCGGCGGTACAGGGCCGACTGACCGTCGCCATTGCAAACTCTGCCCCAAAGGTGATTCCTGTCGCCGTGCCCGCATCGCTAGTCGACCCTGACACGCCAGTGCTACTGGATGGCCAGTCTGTTTCAACACTTCCCGGCCTTAACGGCAAGTCATTGCTCGTTCCGATTCCGGCGGACCGCTCAGCAACAACTCTCGTTCACGAAGGTGCGCGCGCAGATAACTCGCCAGCCGGTACATCATCTGACGTACCGGGCCAAACGGATGCATCTCCGACACCGCCAAACGATAAGCCGCGCGCGGCAGCGCCATCACTTCCCGAAGCGGCGGCGGTTCAGAGCGAGGTAACACGACAGAACAACAACGGCTGGACATTGCACACGCTCGAACTTCGTCTGCGTCCCGAGACGAGAACCGACGGCGAGCTGCGACGATTCGCGTTTCCCGTCTCTCCCGTTGCACAGTCGCAGTTCCGACTGAAGTTCGAAGTCCAACCGGCAATTATCCATGACGGCAGTACTGGTGCACCCGTCGCCATCGCAGACGGAACTGTCGTGTTTCAGCCTGGTCTCGATAGTGAGATCGCATTGGACTGGTCGGCCACCTCGGCTCAGCCAAACGCACCCACTCTTTCCGTCGAGATCCGTTCGGCAGCCGAAGTTTATCCAGGAAGAATCCTGCGACAGACGCTGGCGGAATGCGTTCCGGAAGAAGGTTCACTGGTCAATCGGCTTGCGTGGCGGCTTCCGAAACACGTTCGGCTGGATCGTCAGCAGGTCCGTGCAGCGGGGCTTGTCGACATTGCCACTCAGGCTCAAGCGGATCACACGATCGTTGTCCTCGAGTTCGATCCGCCGCATGTCAAGCCCTTCAACGTGCAAATGAACTGGCAGCAGATATCAGCAGAGCCCAGCGCTTCTTCCGGCGTTCAGTGGGAGGTTCCCGTATCAACTACTGATGCTCCCCAGCGTGTGCGCATCGGCAGACACCTTGCCGGCCTGAAAGCCGCACCAGGTTTCCAGCTGGCTGAGGACCTGCTGCTTTCTCTTGAACAATCGCGGGTCAGCACAGAGTCGTTTCTGGAGCCATGGCCGAAGAACACTCGCCCACGGTCTCCGCAGATCGCCGTTCAACTCCCGGAACGAGACCGCCAGCCGATCGTAGCGCGGCTTCTTCCGACTCAGACGCTGCGGACCGTCCGGCAGAATCTTGAGGCACGCATAGCGCAGTCCGGAATTCGCTGGACCATGTCAGCAGAAATCGAGACCAGCAATGCCCCTGCGTTTCTTCACGAACTGACCATTCCTGAGGCTGTCCGCATCGATTCCGTCACACTGCAACAGGACGAAGTCGACCGGCTCAGCCACTGGGAACGCCGCGGAGATCGGCTCGTCCTGTTTCTTCGAGACCGTTCCACGGGCATTCAGACCGCAACGATCGAAGGACACCAGCAATTTCATCAAGAGCAGCCCGTCTCCGTACCAGCCATTGCTGTGACTGATTCACAGCTTCTATCCAACACGCTGCAGACCTACAGCCAGCCCGGCATTCGGCCAGTCGTCCAAGGTGCCGAAGCAATCGACAATGCTGCCGCGGAAACAGGAACTGCAGCTGTGTCACCATCCGGTTTCGTCGGCCAGTATCGGCTGGCCAGTGGCAGTGACGTTTTGCTTGATCTGCAGACTGTCAGCGACAGCACGCCACTTCGGTGGCTCGGCATCCTGGACCTGCTCGACGATGGACAACTGGCAGTCGAATTCGCAATCGCCGTATCTGCCCAGGAAGCCGGCAAATGGGAGATCACACTTCCCGACTGGGCGACCGATGAATCTGAGATCCAGTCCCTCAATGGAGACAAAGCATACTTAGCCAGCGACTCCTTT
>JAPOLP010001162.1 GCA_029977045.1 Planctomycetota bacterium | reverse complement strand
GCTCCGCGAGGCAGGCCTGGCGGTTGGGCTGGCCTCGCGGAGCGAGGCGCCACTATGAGGAAGTTATTTCCGACACGTTCCTTAATGACGCCGGTGGTCTGTCGGCGTGGTTGTCCGCAGGCATCTCAGGCGTGTCGATTGTTTGCAGTATGACCCATCCAGAGTTCCTCGTCTTCACAGGACGGACAGTGTGCCACAGTCACGGCGAGGCTCCCGTTACGCTGCGAAATGTCGGTTCGTTACGGTAACCTCGTCGAGGCATACCGGTTCGACACGGGAGACAGCGGATGGACGACGGCAGTGGACTCATCGACGTTGGTCGCTTTCGGGCGGCGTCGTGCGCGGGGCAGAGTCGGCGGTCATTTCTGCGGGTGGGAGCGACGCTGCCACTGCTCGGCGGGCTGACGCAGTCTGCTGTGGGAGCACCGACCGGGCGAGCGAAGTCGGTCTTGTTCGTCTGGTTGTGGGGAGCGCCAAGTCATGTGGATTTGTGCGATCCAAAGCCCGACGCTCCCATCGAATTTCGAGGCCCCTTCGCGCCGATCGCGACCCGGACACTGGGGATGCAGTTCTCGGAGATCCTGCCTCGCCTGGCCGCTCGCAGTGACCGGTTCTCGGTCATCCGCTCGCACGTCACTTCCGAGCCGGGGCACCCCGATGCGGGGACGGTCGGGATGACTGGCTTCAAAGAGCGGCCCGAACCGGTGCAGCCCAGTTTCGGATCGATCGTCGGCAAGCATCGCGGCCATCGCGGAAACCTGCCGCCGTACGTCATGGTCGGACAGGGCATTCCCCGGGACGTCGTGCGGATTGTCGAGGGTTACGGCGGTGGGAAGTTCGGCAAGGCGTGGGACCCGTTCCAGATCAGCTGCTCTGACGCGGTCGAGGTCAATATTCCGTCGCTGCACCTGATCGACGGCATCACTCCGAACCGGATCACCGACCGCAGAACGCTGCTGAACCAGGTCGATTCGTCCGTCAAACGGTTCGAGGTCGCCAGCGAGGCGGAATGGAATCGCGTTTATCAGCGAGCGGTGAATCTGCTGACGACTTCGGAAGCCCGGCAGGCCTTTGATCTCACCGCCGAGCAGACAAAGACGCGGCAGGCCTACGGGCACACGTCGTTTGGTCAGAGCTGCCTGCTGGCCCGGCGGCTGGTCGAAGCGGAAGTTCCCTTCGTGCAGGTCAACTGGAGCCAGTACGTCGAGTCGATTACTCCCAACTGCGATTTCGGCTGGGACACTCACATCTACAACTTTGAACTGCTGCAGGACACGCACGGGCCGATCTTCGACCGAGCGTTCTCGGCGCTGCTGGATGATCTCGACGACCGCGGCCTGCTGGATTCGACGCTGGTGGTCGCGATGGGCGAGTTCGGTCGGACGCCGCGTATCAACGGTCGAGCCGCTCGCGATCACTGGCCGCGGTGCTACTTCTCGATGTGGGCCGGCGGCGGAGTTCAGCCCGGTCGCTGTATCGGCGAAAGCGACAAGCTGGCCGAAGACCCGGTGACGTCTCCGATCACGCCGCTGATGGTCGGCACCACGATCGCCGAACTCGCGGGTATCGACACGCAGGCTCGCGCCGAGATGAACGTGCTCGAAGGAGGCGCGACGATTCATGAGCTGCTTTGAAGGCTGCCGATCGACGCGACGAACTCTCCCCGCGTTGCTGCTTCTCGCGCTGCTGGCCGCGCTGGTCACGCGAGCCGACGCTGCCGAACCGATCGCGCTGACGACGGACGGGCGAGTGAAACGGTCGCCGGTGCTCGTCGGCCCGGACTATTCCGAGCTGCTGTACGTCGTGCTGGAGCGTCCCGCTCAACTGCGGATCATGAAGCTGAATCTGCAGACGCAGGAGTCCGCTCCGCTGCATCCTGACGAGACTCGATCCG
>JAPOLP010001036.1 GCA_029977045.1 Planctomycetota bacterium | reverse complement strand
GGCGGGAAAGATCAGGACGCGGGCGCATTGTTCGACGAGTACGTGCACAAGTTCTACGGCACCGCCGCTCCACACATGGCCGAGTTCTTCTCCTACTGCGAGCAGAACTGGCGTGACATGGAGAAGGACGGCGATAAGGCCGACCGAGCGCTCGAACTGTTCGCCGCCGCAAAGTCGTCCACCGAAGCCGACTCGGTTTACGGGCGGCGGCTGCAGCTCATCGATAATTACCTGAATGGCCTGCGCAGCAAAGCCCGGCAGCTCGCGCAGAAACGCGGCCCGGTGCCAAAGCTCCGGCTGGTCAGTGGCGTCGAGCAGCGAGGAAAGATCGTTGTCGACGGCAAACTCGATGACGGCCCCTGGCTCGACATTCCAACGTCGTCGACCGGCCAACTGCGAGAACTTCAGACCGGCGTCCTGCCGACCTTCGGCACGCGGTTCATGGCCGAGTGGATCGGCAATGACCTCTACTTTGCGGTCCGCTGCGACGAGCTTCCCGGCGACAAGCCCAACATCGCCGCGACGAAGGACGGCGACCAGGCGATCTGGTATGGCGACGTCGTCGAGATCGAACTCGCGACCGACGCTCACAGCTATTACCAGCTCGCCATCGCCCCGTCCGGAGCACTCGTCGACCTCGATCGCGGCGTACCGCGCAACCAGTGGTTCAACTGGTCCTCGAAGGCGGAAGTCGCCACGCAGATCGCCGACGATCACTGGACGATCGAAGTCCGCATTCCCATCACGCAGGACGCCAACGACCCGCTGCACCAGGTGATTGGACACAAGCCAACCGAAAGCCTGCCCTGGCACATCAACGTCTGCCGCCAACGGGTTCGCGACAGGGGCACGGAGCTGTCAGCGTTCTCGCCAACGGGCACGTCCGGATTCCATGTGCCAATGAAGTTCGCTCACTTCCACGCGGGCCGGTCGCACCAGTTCGAGGCCGACGCGACAGTCACCGACTACCTCATCGAAACCCGGGCCGCCGAGACACTCGAACGGGTCAGAAAGTGGCAGGACGCCCTCGCCGCATACCAGGCTCTCGCTCAGCGTGACAAGCTGACCGACCTGCAGATCTCGCGGGCTTATCAGAGAGCTGCCCATTGTGCTCTGAACCTCAGCGACTTCGACCAGGCTGAGAAGCTCGCTGCCACGATCCCGATCGAGTCCGTCGCGGCGACCACTCGAATGCAGATCCTCGCTGCTCAGCGAAAGTGGACGGACATCGCAACCGGCTTCGCCAGCGAGGAGCTGACGACGTGGCCGTTCTGGCAGATCGCCGAGGGCGCGGTCTCTCGCGGTCGGGCGTTCTACTTCGCGAAGAACCCTCAGCGAGCCGACGCCGACCTGCAACTCGCTCTCCAGTACGAACCCAGTCCGCAGATGCAGATCAGCATCCGCACGCTGCTGGCTCAGAACCGCGAAGCGAACCTCGACGACGGTGCCGGAGCACTCGCCCTGTACCGCCAGAACTTTGAAGGCAAGACGAGCGTCGGCAGCGCGGACGAATTCCGCTCCGTCGACCGAGCCGCGGCGATCCTCGCGAAACAGCGGAATTTCGACGCAGCCCTCGCCGCGTTCAACGTCGTCGACTTCGACAAACAGAAAGGCTTCTGGCTTCACGAGATGCTGATCTCGAAAGGCCAGGTCCTTTCAGCGGCAGGCCGTCAGGACGAAGCCCGGAGTCTGTTCCGCCGAGTCGCCGACGACGGCACGGCCTCCGACTCGCACCGCAAACGAGCCCGCGAGGCCCTCGACGATTGACCGGCGAAGTTACGATTCCGGCTGACGACTCCGAAACTGGCCGGTCTGCAGCCGGGTAATTCAGCACGGCGTCGCGTCTGCTCTCACCCATTCCTTCGAAAGCCCACCACCATGCTTCGCGTGATCTTGACGTGCCTGCTGCTGATTGCGTCGGCCTCGACGGCCATCAGTGCCGAACCCACTGCGACCGACCTGCTGCCTCACGACTGCATTGCGTACGCGGAACTCCGACAGCCGCAGCTCCTGCTCGACACGGCTCTCAACCACCCGTTCTACCACCGGGCTCAGGAAGTGGATGCTTACAAGCAGGCCGTTCAGACGCCGCAGTACCGGTTCTTTCTGGGCATCGTCGCGAGCATCGAAACGCGCATCGGAATGAAGTGGCAGGAAGCCTACGACACGATTCTCGGCGGCGGGGTCTATGCTGCCTTCGATCCCAAGTCGCAGGGAGCCGCGTTGCTCGTCCGATCGACCGACGAGGAGAAACTGCAGAACGTCCTGCAGCGACTGATCGAACTGGTCCGCAACGACGCCCGCAGCAAGAGCAAGGATGATCCACTTCCGGAAACCGAATACCGGGGCCTGAAGGTCTATGGCCGCTCGGGAGCCCGTTTCACCGTCGCCGGACCGTGGATCATCGTGTCTAACAAGGACGATCTGGGCAGTTCGATCGTGGATGCGGTGCTCGATGGTCGCGAACAGTCGCTCGCAGCCAATCCCCGGTTTCAGCAGGCTCGGCAGACACAGTCGGGCGACTCAACTCTCTGGGGCTGGGTCGACATTGGCACGCTCCGCGACGC
>JAPOLP010000397.1 GCA_029977045.1 Planctomycetota bacterium | reverse complement strand
TTGATCGGCAGATGCACCGCGGTGTAGGGCACGTAAAGAAAGAATGGAGCCTCGCCGCGTGATTCGATCCACTCAACGGCCTCGTCGGTCAGCAGGTCCGTGACGTGTCCGGCCTCTTCGATCAGCTTCTCGTCGCGGTGCCAGGTGACGGTGTACGGCCCCTTCTAGTAGAAGAGATTCCAGGGGCTGATGCCTCCGGCCAGCGATCCGTACGAATGATCGAAGCCGAAATGATTCGGCCCCCATTCGGGCAACGACCCCAGATGCCACTTCCCGATCAGACAGGTGTCGTACCCGACGCTCTTGAGTGCTCGCGGCAACGTGACGGTATCCTTTGGCAGGGCGAGCGTATTGGTCGGCGCGGTCACGCCAAAGCGGCTCCAGCAACGACCTGTCATCAGACCCGTTCGAGTCGGGCTGCAGACCGGAGCCACGTAATGCTGCTCAAGTTCGAGACTGCTCTTCGCCAGCCGATCAAAATTCGGAGTCGGAGCATTGCCTCCATGGAACGCCACGTCCGCCCAGCCGAGATCGTCGACCATAATGAAGACGATGTTCGGCCGATCGCTTTGGTCTGCTGCAAAAACGTGCGACTGAAGTAGCTGCAGGGCCACAATCACAAACGCCACGACAGCAGCGCCCCGGCACAGCAAATGACTCAGGAATGACCGACGGCAGGAGAACTGACTTCTTGCACGGACATCTGGCATCTCGATTCCTCTTTCAAATTCCAGGCAGACGCAGCGCTGAACCGTCGGCGAGAACTTCTTTCAGCCGTGGAACCACCTGCTGCAACATCAAAGCTCGACTGGCACTTGGCCGCGAAGACGAACCACCGGGACTCCCGGCAGAACGCTGAACGCTTACAAAGTATCCCGTGATCGCAATTTCGGGATCCCAACACACCTCAACTGGCAAGTCGGTGCGATGCGGAATGTTGAGTCTCGACCCGGACATTCTCAATGGACAGGCCATCTGTCCAACCGATAACGACACTCGGCGTTACGAGTCAGCAGCCTCGCCGCCGCGATCACGATGATTGCCACGGCTTACCAATCGAATGCCGGCACAACGGCCATCGAATCGATCCCGCTTATTCGATATGCCCTTCGAAAGTTCGCCACCTCGCCGACTTGCCGTTCGCTCATCTGCAAAAGAAGCAACGACGTTCGACGCAAAGCAACTCGCCAATCGCTTCCCATCCGAAACCCCAGCACGGATGCGTGAATCACAGATACTGGCAGCCCACCGCAGAAGTCGTTACGCCTCGCGAACTGAGCGAACTTTCCCAAACGCTGTTTCGCGAGGACCGCCATGAGTCGACCTGCCCGCCGCCTTCATTCCATCGTCGCTGCGTTGCTTATTTCCGTTTTGAGTGTGTCATCCGTCACGGCTCAGGATGTCGCTGCGAAGCGAGACACGTCGCGCGGTGATGCGATGATCGCCCGCTACTTTGCATCGCGAACGGCTGAACTGTCGCAGCGATGCCTGGCCGACGTACAGACGCTCGACGACTGGAACGCGAAGAAGGACGAATGGCGAAGCCAGCTCTTCGAGATGCTGGCCCTCGATCCGCTCCCGGAAAAAACACCGCTGAAGGCGGAGACAACCGGCACGACGGATCACGAGGACTTCACCGTTGAACGAGTGCAGTTTCAGTCGCGGCCAGGACTGTACGTCACAGGAAACCTCTACGTGCCGAAGAAGCGGGACGAAAAGCTGCCCGCGATCCTGTATGTCTGCGGGCATGGTCGCGTCAAAAAGGGCGACGTCAGTTTCGGCAACAAGGCGCACTACCAGCACCACGGCGGCTGGTTTGCTCGCAATGGTTACGTCTGCCTGACGATCGACACGCTGCAACTCGGCGAGATCGAGGGCATTCATCACGGCACGTACAACCACAATCGCTGGTGGTGGAACTCGCGCGGTTACACGTCGGCCGGCGTCGAAGCCTGGAACTGCATTCGGGCTCTCGATTACCTGCAGTCGCGGGACGAGGTCGATGGCGAGCGACTCGGAGTGACGGGACGTTCCGGCGGCGGAGCGTACTCGTGGTGGATCGCGGCACTCGACGAACGCATCAAGGCGGCGGTCCCCGTCGCCGGAATCACCAGCCTGCAGAATCACGTCGTCGATGGCTGCGTCGAAGGCCACTGCGACTGCATGTTCATGGTCAATACCTACCGTTGGGATTACGCGCAGGTTGCCGCACTGGTCGCACCACGCCCACTGCTGATTTCCAACACGGACAAGGACCGCATCTTCCCGCTGGATGGCGTCGTCGATGTCTACTCGAAGGTCCGCCGGATTTACGAACTGCACGGCAAGCTGGACAACGTCGGCCTGCAGATCACCGAAGGCCCCCACAAAGACACTCAGGAACTGCGAGTCCACGCATTCCACTGGTTCAATAAGTTTCTGAAGGGCGAGGACCCGCTGATCGAAACGGCGGCGGTCAAGTTTTTCGAGCCCGAGCAGCTCCGCGTCTTCGAGAGGCTGCCCGGCGACGAACTCAACACGACCATCGACGAGTCCTTCGTGCCGACGGCAAAACTGCCGAAAGCTGACGAAGTTTCGCTAACCGACGAGTCACTCGCGGCCTACCGGCAAATGCTCCGTGAGAAGTGCTTCCGCAGCTGGCCAGCGGACGCACCCGACGATCAGTCACTCAACATCAGACGCCAGTTCGATGCCGAGCACGACGGCGTGCATCTGTCCGCGTTTTCAATCACTCCGGAATCAGACATCGAACTCACGCTGTATCTGCTGCGTCCCGTCGAGAAGACGCCCGGCCAGCTCCGCATGTCGGTCCTTAACGTGCAGGACGAAGCCGGCTGGACCAGCTTCCTGAAGACAATCCGCGCCGGCTTCGCGGATAACTTCCGCGACGAACTCGCTACCGATGTCGACGCCGAAGCCTGGCAGCGAGTGACCGGGATGCTGAGAACTCAGCCGTGGGGCATGGCGTGGCTGTTCCCGCGAGGCATCGGCCCAACGGCCTGGGACCAGTCCGAACGCAAGCAGACCCAGCACCGCCGCCGCTTCATGCTGCTCGGCCAGACTCAGGATTCGATGCGAGTCTGGGACGTCCGAGCTGGCATCCGGGCATTGCGTCAGATCGAAGATGGACGCGAAACCCCGGTCTGGCTGCAGAGCAACGGTACGATGGCCGGCGTCAGCCTGTACGCCGCTCTGTTTGAAGGCAGCAAAGTCGAACGACTCGATCTTTACAACCTGCCGCCGTCGCACCACAACGGCCCGACGTTCCTGAACGTCCTGCGATTCACTGACGTGCCGCTGACAGTCTCACAGGTCCTGCCGACCAGCCGCGTTGTCCTGTACGAAACTGATGCCGCAGCCTGGTCGCTGCCTCAGAACGTCGCTGGCCGGAATAACGAACTAAAGGGGCAATTTCAGATCCGCTGAATATCTCAGGCCCCCCCTGCCCCTGCAAACTCTGCTGCGGCCGTGCGCTAACGATGGCCGTTCCAACTTACTTAAGAGCCCACTATGACCAACAACCGACGGCCACGTCGCACTATCCCCCGCCCCGCCAGTGGCAACACATCCTCATATCGATCCGCCTCGTCACGCTTCCGACCGAGCCCCTCAGCCGGTCGCGCCGGCCTGCCGCGCGAAACTGCCGCAAGCGAGGACTGGGAAGTCGCGATTAACGGCGACCTGACGGACAAGCAGTTTGATCTGATCAACACGCTGATCGAACTGCCTCGCAAAAGCCGGGGAACGATCTGGTTCGATTCGGGCGGTGGTAGCGCGTACGTCGGGCTGGCTCTGTGTTCGATTATCCGCCTGCGAGGCCTGCGAGTCACCGGAATCGTCGCCAGCGAGTGTTCCTCAGCGGCGATCCTGCCGTTCGCCGCGTGCGAGCGGCGTTTTGTCACACCACACTGCTCGCTGCTGTTTCACCCGATCCGCTGGCAGAGTGAGGAAGACGTCCGGCTGGAAGAGGCCGCCGAATGGGCTCGCCATTTCAAGGTACTTGAAGAAGACCTCGACCACCTGACGGCAAAGCTGTTTGGCATGTCAGACGAAAAAGTCGCGGAGTGGACCCGCCCTGGCAAATTCGTCTCCGGCACTGAATTCGTCGAAGCCGGCCTGGCAAATCTGATCACCCTCTTCGACGGCGACGTCTGGACCCAGCTTGCCAGACACAGAACCTGATCAATAGCCGGATACTGTCCAGCCAGGCGTAGCCATCAGTAGCCTCATTCAAGCAACGAAATCGGAGTATCGTCACGAGACTCGAGCAACTGCTCAAACTCACTCTGCATCAGCCTGCCGTTGCCATCGATCAGCACTCGCTTCTTCTCCACGGCCTGAGTTCCTGAACGCCGCTCGCGCCAGGCATCGAGAACACGCTGATGAACACGCGCCACATTCTCGTCGGTATCAAGGAAGTCATAGTTCCCGAGTTCTGTTTCAGGCATCCGCCGCAGAGAGCGTTCAGCAACTAACCGCACTGCGTCGTACGGGTCCTCAAGCAACTGAGCCAGAAACGGAGCCATCCAGTCACTTCCCGATGCACGCACAGCATCGGGCCATCCACAGGCCCAGGCCGCGAGCGCCCTCTGCCCGGCGTCGCCACGCAACATCCACACAATGGATGACGCCGTTTCCTGGTGCTCTGCCGGAATCTCAACATTGCCACTGCCATACCACTCAGACATCCAGTTGGAAGTCCACTGCAGAGTCTGATCCAGATGACACAGATTGCAGGCCGTCGGCCTTCCGGTCTGCAGCGTCACTGGTACAGAAGGGCTATTGATCTCGTGACTTCGAATGGCCTTCAGAAGTCCATACGTCGTATACGGCATGTGGCAGTTGTAGCAGTTGCTCCCGGACGACTCAGCCGAGTGATGGGTATGTGCAACCAGGTTACTCTCGCTCTTTAAGTCACTGTGACACGACAAACACGCGTCGTTCCCATCCATTCCAGGACCAACAAGCCCATCCGCCCATTCTTTCACGTCGCGTCCATCACTGGAGTCCTGATGCAACTTGTGGCAGGACAGGCAGGACAAAGTACCGCGTTCGTAACACGCACTGCGCACCAGTGAATTGAATTCACGCCCGGACGTCCGAGGCATACCGTCCGACCAGAAGAATCTCGGATCAGCACCATACCACCCTGAAATACCTTCTGTGTCGGTCACTCCGGAGCAGTTGACGTAGAAACGAATCTTTGAATCAGCAAGATCCTGACCCGGTCGATAGCCAAACCCTCTTTCGTTCCACTTGCCCCATGACGCATGACTGTAGAAGTCAAAGATTCCGTGACACTGCCCGCACACTTGTGACGCGAACTGATGCGACATGCGTGCGGGATTGCTGATACTGTCATCTGCCGCGCCCACCAGATGATGGCCGTACCTGCGGACCGGATCGCGATTCACTTGACAATGCCGCTCGCCCGGCCCGGGGCATGACTCACAGGCGATGCCAAATTCGGCAACTTTCGTATCCATGCGGTCAGAGTAGACCGCATTGCCGTCAACAAAATGATTCGCTCGCGGCAATGCACCAGTTGAATGACACTTGATGCAGTTCTGATTCCAGAGACCAGCTTCATATTGAGCGACACGAGAACGAGGCTGCAGAAAAATCGAGCCCCGCGGAACCCAACGCTGCTGATCGATAAGATATGCAAAAGGAAAAAGCGCGACTCCTCTCGTCGCATCATTCAGTGAAAACCAATACGACTGCTGATGGTGCGACCCTGTTGTCATAACGATCGGCTGCGTCGCATGAACGAAGTTCTCCGAATTACCAGACGGAACTGACATCTGAATTTCGGCCATAAATTAGTCGGCATCATGCGTCAGAT
>JAPOLP010000967.1 GCA_029977045.1 Planctomycetota bacterium | reverse complement strand
GTTTGCTTCACTCAGGACAGGACGCGCTGACCAGTTCGACCGGTGACTCGTGACCGGTTTCCAGGTCGATTGGATCGCCAATTCTGATTGGCGGCGTAGCGAACCTTCCGCCGTCGCAGTCGTCAGTGGTTGCTTCGACAGGCAGCGTTTCCGTTCCAGGAGCCTCATCGACGAACAGAAGGTCGAGCAGCTTCAGCGTTCCGCACAGCAGCAGACCGCCCATGACCGGCATCAGGAAACCGAAACCGTCATGGCAGACTTCCTGCCAGTGCTGGCTTCCGGTCTTCGCGTAAACAAGGCTCGTCGCCGTCACGCGACCGATATTGCACGCCAGTGCGATCGGAACGGCGCTGCTCAACAGAAGTGACTTGCGAATCAGATCACGGTCGATGACCAGAGCTGCCGCGACGCTCAGTGCGAGAAACCCGGTCAGCATCCGCAGACCGCTGCAGGCTTCGGCGATGCCGATCGGCGTTCCGCTGATGACGACCACGTTCCCCTGAGAATGCGCCGCGAGGCCGAGCGTCTGGAGGATGAACGTCGAACTCGCCGTGACCAGCCCCTGCATCGGCTGCTGGATCAGAATCTCAGCCCGGTACGGCAGCGGGATCATGAACACCAGAAACGCGATCGCCGGCCACAGGTGGCGAAGAAGTCTCCAGCCGGAAACTGTCAGCGCCACACCCGCCACGATCGGCAGCAGAGCGATCCACTCGACCCACTCGAAGTACCACGCGGCGGCGTAGTGCCGAACCGCCAGGCCGACGATCAGCAGCGGAAGGCCGAACCACGATGGCTTCAGCTCGCGATCTTCAGTCGGAACGCCACGCAGCCAGACAAGCCCCACCGCCATCAGCGGAACCAGATAGCCGTGCGAGTACATCGGATCGCTGTCCCAGCGACTGTAGAACAGCGTCAGCATTGGCCAGCACGACCAGACAACCGCTGCCAGCGCCAGCCCGCCGAGCAGCACTGTCGGCGAGTCCACTTTGAATGCAGCTCGATGCGGGGTCTTTGTTTGCGGGACGGCTTCCACGCGGATGCTCCGATGTTTCGTTCCTGATCACTCTTCTGCGGTCAGTGGTGCGCGTTGAACGTTGAGTTTCCCTCGCGGAAAGTCGCGCAGCTTCAGTGCCGGACCTACGGCGAATGAGCCGCGACCAGTTCCGACCACAGGTCGCGCAGTTCCAGACACATCGCGTGCTCCAGCGGCGGACGCTGATGAAGATCGAAGCCCAGATCGCCGGCCCGTCGCAGACATTCAGCCGCGACGACTTTCTGTCCCAGGCGATTGAACGCGACCGCGCGGTGAAACTCGACATCCGCGATGCGAGCCTGCCTGGCCGCCTCGTTCAGATCGTCAAGAGCCAGCTGTTCCTCGCGACGAGCGAGATAAACGCACGCGCGAGTATCAAGCAGATTGGCACTTCGGCCATCGACGGCCATGGCGTGCGAGGCCAGATCGAGAGCCCGGTCGAGATCGTGCCCCCGCATCGCGAGCAGCCAGGCCAGATTGTTGGCCGCTGTCACGTTGTCCGCGTCAATTTGCAGAACGTGACCGTATTCGGCTTCAGCCTGCGCATATCGAAGTCCCATCAGAGACAGGTCGCCGAGCACCAGCCGCAGCTGCACTTCATCCTGCGGAGAGACCGAGGCCGCTGCGTCCGCTGGCTGCTGAGGGCCTGTCGGCGGTTGCAGCGTCTGAGAGATCCGGCGTGTCAGCTCCTGAAGTTCGCTGGTCGGGTCAGCGTGAGCCTGAGCCTGCGTCATCCACAACCGGGCCATCATGCCAGGATTCGTCGACCAGGCCTTGCGGCACAGCTTCAGTGCTTCGTCACCTTGTCCGTGTGCTGCCAGAAACGACACGAGTTGCCACGATGTCGAGGCGTCAATCTCCGCAGCCTTCCGGAACAGAGTCTCCGCATACTTTGACAGTGACGTGCCCAGCTGCGGGTGAGCTGCCGCCAGCATTCGGCTGCTGTTCGAGCACGCAGATCCCAGAACGAGTGCCCGTTGAGCCCAGGTCTCCAAACTCAGATTCGTCAGTCGTTCACGAACGAACGAGTCGATCTTTGGCGACGAACCTTCATTCGCCCAGGCCGCAAACAAAGCGCTGATCGCCCGCGAATCTTCAGGGTCCGCATCGACCACCGACTGCAGTTCGTCAATCGAAACCGCTCGCCGGTTGGAACTCACGGAGACCAGATCAAACAGCCGCTCTTCGAGAGCCGACTCGCCGAGCGACACCAGTTGAGCCTGAGCGTCCTGCATCTCTCCGCGACAGACAGCCACAAGCGCCGACAAAAAGACCCGTTCGCGCTGGCGATCCGGGCCATCAAGAGCTTTCAGCACGGCATCCGTCGGCAATTGAAAACGAAGACTGCTGAATGCGGCACGGCCAGTTGTCGTATCGAACGATCCCGACAGCAGAACGTGAAGGCCGTCGACCTGTCGTAGATCGAGCACTGCCTGGTGATACTCGCCGTTCGTGAGCCGGCTAAACGCGAGCGTAATCCGAGCCAGCCGATGTCCGGGATACTTCGTGAGCAGTCGTTCGCACGCCGACGTCACCGCTTTCCAGTCGCCGAGCTGCACGCAACACGAAACGTGCTGCAGCATGACTTCCAGTTCCGCGACAGCCGGCTCAACACCCGTCTCGATGCTTTCCAGCAGAGCTTGCTGGGCGGCGCCCCACTCCTGCCGCTGAACGGCAACAAGACCCTGCAGCAGACGCCGGTATTTCGTTCCTGTTTCACTTTCAGGCAGTCGGCTGATCTCCTGCTCGGCTTCGTCGATGCGTTTCAGTTCGATCAACTGCCAGGCGAGCTGAAACTGCAGCTCGGCATGCTCGGGCACACGCTCCATCACCCCCCGCAGACTTTTCC
>JAPOLP010000354.1 GCA_029977045.1 Planctomycetota bacterium | reverse complement strand
CAGACTGGATGGCAAAGTCATCATCACCACCGGTGGAACCCAGGGTCTGGGTGAAGCCGTTGCTCTGCAGGCCGCTCGTGAAGGCGCCGCAGGCGTCGTGATCTGTGGTCGGCAGATCGGCAAAGGAGCGAACGTCGTCACGAAGCTCGGGAAGCTTGGCTGTCGCGGCGAGTTTGTCAAAGCCGACCTGTCCAGCGTGGAGGACTGTCGCAACATCGTCCGCCGCTGTGACGAAGTCTTCGGGCGGGTCGACGGGCTGGTCAACGCCGCCGCCGATACGAACCGCGGCACACTGCTCGATACGACTCCCGAGTTCTGGGACCACCAGTTCGCCGTCAATGTCCGGGCACCGTTCCTCATCACCCAGGAATGCGTCCGGATCATGAAGCGGGAGAAGATCGAAGGCTCGATCGTTAACGTGCTGTCCGTCGCGGCTCACTGCGGCCTGCCAATTCTGTGCTCGTACAGTTCGACGAAGGGGGCACTCGCGACCTTCACGAAGAACATCGCGAACGCGCTGCGGCGGGACCGCATCCGGGTGAATGGAATCTTTCTGGGCTGGATGGACTCGCCGAACGAGCACGTCGTCCAGGCCGCTCAGGGATCGCCGACCGACTGGCTGGAGACGGCAGAAGCAGAGTCCGCGTTTGGCCGCATCCTGAAACCGGAAGACGTCTCCGAGCTGTGCATTTATCTGCTGAGCGATGCGTCGGGGATTCTGACCGGATCGAACATTGACTACGCACACCGTGTCATGGGCGTATTCCCGCCGGAAGACGCTTAGTCCGAAACCGCCGCCTGACATGAATCCTACCGACCCTGCAAATGACCGGCTGTATGACCGGTCGTTCTGCTGCGCGTTTCTCAGTCAGGTCGGCTTCGTGCTGGCCAACACGCTGATGGCGCACTACTCGCGCTGGGTGGGGTTTCTCGGGGCCGACATCGAGCAGACCGGCTTCATCATGGGAGCCGGAGCGATCATCAGCGTTGTCTCGCGCCCGTGGATCGGGCAGTGGATCGACCGAGTTGGTGCCCGCAACATGTGGTTCATCGGCTACGCCGTCTTCGCGACCGGTTCGCTGTCCAACCTGCTGCTGACTGAACTTGGCTGGCAAATCTACATCTGCCGGGGCCTGATTGTGCTCGGCGCAGCGTTCGTCTTTTCGAGCAGCCTGACCTACATCTCGCACCACGCTCCGATTCAAAGGCGTACCGAAGCGATCGGTACGCTGGGCATTGCCGGCTTCACTGGCATGGTGCTCGGCCCGTTCATCGGGGATGTGCTACTGGCTGGCGAGCGGAACCGGGAAGCATTCGAGACGATGTTTCTGCTTGGCGGCGGAGTGCTCGTCGTCCCAGTCATCCTGCTGCTGTTCGTCACGCCGCTGGGCGAGTCACTCGGACGCAGTTCAACCAGCGTCGTCGAGTTCGCGCGGACGGTCCGTCGACACTGGCCGGGCATGATTGTCTTCGTGCTGGCAACGTTTGGTCTGTGCATGAACGTGCCGTTTATTTTTCTGGCGAGATACATCGACGACATCGGCCTGAACATCGACAGCCTGCCGGAAGTCACGCTGTACTTCCTCTGCTACTCGACCAGCGGCATCTCGATCCGCCTGGGAGCCCGCCGCGTTCCCGACCGCTTCGGCCGCCGGAAGGTCCTGCTGGCCGGCACGGTCGTGATGGGAACCGGAATGCTGTTGTTTCGCCTCGTCGATGCCCAGCACCCCTACGCGATCATGCTGCCCGCATTGTTCTGCGGTGCCGGGCACGGGCTGATGTATCACACCTGCACCGCGCTGTTCTTTGAGCCATTCCCAAACGAGTCCCGTGGCGCCGGCTCAGCATTGTCACTGATGGTGCTCGACATTGGCATGATCGGCGGCGCTCCGCTGCTGGGCGAGATCGCTGCCCACTTCGGCTATGCGACGATGTTCACCACCGTCGCGGCCACCTGCTTCACCGCCGGCGTCCTCTACACCTGGGCCACCATCCCCATCTGGAAATCCCGCCGCCTTGCCACTGATGCCGAGAACGTCGCCTGACCGGCTGGAATGCATTCTGTGTCGAACCATGCGACTCAGGCGGAATTGACTCTCAGAGAACGACTGCCGGGCTTACGGTTTTCCGGGTGATCGAGAACCGGACGCTGACGCGGTCCGGTTGGTAGGTCACAACGCGGGGAACACCAGGCAGACGCCGGTTATCCAATGCTCAGACTATTTCGCCAGAGAAGCGACAGTTCTGGGAACTTTCAGGCAGGTGCTCGCCACATGTGGCGTCATTGCTACAAATCTTCGGCTCACGATTCATCAACAGAAAGACCAGTGATCGATGCGGATCGCGATTGTCGGCTCTGGAATCTCAGGACTTGTGTGCGCTCGGCTGCTGTCGCGTGAGCACGACGTGACCGTGTTTGAGGGCGGAAACTGGATCGGCGGACACACGAATACCGTCACCGTGCAGGTTGATGGACAGTCCGTCGACGTCGACACCGGGTTCATCGTTTACAACGATCGTAACTACCCGGTCTTCCGGCGAATCCTGTCCGACCTGGGTGTCGAGACCGAAGCAACAGCGATGAGCTTTGCCGTTCGCTGCGACCGGACCGGCATCGAGTACAACGGATCGTCATTGAATGGCTTGTTCGCCCAGCGGAGCAATCTCGTCCGACCGGCCTTTCTGCGACTGCTGAAGGACATCGTGCGTTTCAATCGCGAGGGCACGGCCGACCGCGACCGGGTCCCTGCTGATCAAACGGTTGGCGAGTATCTGCAACACGGCGGTTATTCGCGGCAGTTTGCCGACCAGTACCTGCTGCCGATGGGAGCTGCCATCTGGTCATGCCCGGTAGGCGAGTTCGCCGAGTTTCCCATGCAGTTCATCCTCGAGTTCTATCACAACCATGGTCTGATGCAGTTACGTGATCGGCCTGTCTGGCGAGTCATTCGCGGCGGCTCGAGGCGGTACGTCGAACCACTGATCGCCCCATTTCGCAATCGAATTCGGCTTAATTGCGGCGTTACGGCAGTCACTCGTGCGGCGGACGGAATCAGGGTCAGTCACTCCGGTACGGTCGAGACGTTCGACGAAGTTGTGCTTGCCTGCCATGCCGACCAGGCTCAACGGATGCTGACCGACTGTGACGAACTCGAAGCGTCATTGCTCGGCCAGTTTCCCTACAGCCGCAGCACGGCTGTTCTGCATACGGACGAATCAGTCCTGCCTCGGCGACGGCGTGCGTGGGCCTGCTGGAACTACCACGTTTCCAGCAACTCCGCAGACCGACCGACCGTGACTTATCACATGAATCTGCTGCAGCATCTGCGAACCCGGAGCAGCCTGCTCGTGACGCTCAACGAACAGCACGCCATCGACCCGGCGCGCGTACTTGCAACGTTCGAGTATGAGCACCCCGTCTTCAGCGTTACGCGAGCGGCAACTCAGGCCCGGCACGGCGAAGTCGTTCGGCGACGGCGGACGTCATTCTGCGGTGCTTACTGGCGTAACGGATTTCACGAGGACGGCGTCGTCAGTGCACTTGCCGTCTGCCAGAAATTCGGCATCAGCGACTGGAGCGTCAGCGAATGAGCACTTCCGGACTGACGACAGATTCTGACCCGGTGGTTGAGTCGCCACTCAGCGAGAAAGAGGCCGCCTGCAAGCTCCCCGGGAGTTGCCTGTACGAAGGCGTGGTTCGACATCGTCGCTTCAGTCCGGTCCGCCACGACTTTCGTTACTCACTGTTTATGGCTTGTCTGGATCTGGCCGATCTGGACTGTGCATTGCGATATCCCGGCCTGTGGTCGACGGCCCCATTCAGTTGGTACCGGTTCCGGCGGAGTGACTATCACGGCCCACCAGCCGAGAGTCTTGAGAACAGCGTTCGCCACACCGTCGAAATGCTGACTGGCCGCCGTCCGACCGGGCCGATCCGGCTTCTGACGCAATTGCGGTGTTTCGGCCTGGTCATGAATCCGGTGTCGTTCTACTACTGCATGTCGGCGACAGGTGACGACGTTGAGACGTTGCTCGCCGATGTGACGAACACTCCCTGGGGCGAGCGTCACGTTTACGCTCTGTCGTCACTCGATGCTTCGCGCACCGTGTGTCGAGCGAGTTGTTCGAAAGAGTTTCACGTGTCGCCGTTTATGCCAATGGAAATGGAGTACCGCTGGCGTGTCACGCCCCCAGGCAACCGCCTGTCAGTTCACATCGAGAACTATGCAGATACAGAGCGGGTGTTCGACGCCTCTCTGCATCTCAGACGAGTCGAACTGTCAGCCGGCGCAGTTGTCGGCCAGACCCTGAGGCATCCGTTCGTTACCTGGCAGATCCTGGCGGGCATCTACTGGCAGGCTTTACGACTCTGGCGTCGCGGCGTGCCATTTCATCCTCACCCATCAACCTTCGAAAACAGCAAAGCTGTCTGAAGCAGAACGTTGCTTCTGGACTGTGGAGGTGTGCCAACCATGCCGACGGCTCTCAAGGTTGCCGAAACTGAGTCTCGCAACAGAACGGGTGGAATGTGCTCGGCATGTCGCAACCTCACATGGTTCGAGCACCGTGTCCGGGCGGCGACTCTCAAACGGCTGAGCCAGTTGCAGGGCGGGACGATCCGTTACTACGACCCGGCGGGATGCGAGACGCTGGGAGGCAGCGTTCACGAATCGGAACTGGCGACCGACTGGACCATCAGTAATCCCGACTTCTACTGCCATCTGGCAACTGGTGGCAGTCTCGGCGCCGCTGAGTCATATCTGCGTGGAGACTGGGAGTCAGACGACCTGACGACCCTGTTGCGGATTCTCTGCCGCAACCTGGAAGGCGTCTCGGGAACGAACTCAGGAATGGCGAGTATCGGACGCTGGCTCGCTCGCGTGGCTCACTGGGCGAACCGGAACACCCGTCAGGGCAGTCGCGAGAACATCGCTCGGCATTACGACCTGAGCAACCGCTTCTTTGAGCTCTTTCTCGATCCGACCTGGATGTACTCATCGGCACGATTTGAGTCTCCGGAAATGACTCTTGAAGAGGCTTCGATCGCGAAGCTGGGGTCGATCTGTCAGAAGGCTGACCTGCAGGCGGGCGAACACGTTCTGGAAATCGGCACCGGCTGGGGCGGGTTCGCTCTGCATGCCGTGCGAAATTACGGCGTGCGGCTAACGACGACAACGATTTCCCAGCAGCAGTTGCTGAAGGCTCGCGAACGCGTCGCAGCGGTCGGGATCAGTGACCGCGTCGAACTGCTCGAATCCGACTACCGTGACCTGCAGGGGACCTATGACAAGATTGTCTCGATCGAAATGATTGAGGCTGTGGGCGAACAGTTTCTTGATGACTATTTCCGACAGTGTGGACGACTGCTGAAGCCAGGTGGCCGCTTCGTCCTGCAGGGAATCGTGATGCCCGAGCAACGGTACGAGGCCTACAAACGCTCGGTTGACTTCATTCAGAAGTACATCTTTCCGGGTGGTTTCCTGCCTTCCGTTGCTGCGATGCAGGACTCGGTGGGACGGACATCAAACCTGCGGCTTGCCTCTGTCGAGGACCTGTCGAACGACTACGCCCTGACCCTGCGCGCGTGGCGACAACGTTTCTTTGACAGAATCGAAGACGTGCGGGCACTCGGATTCGACGATCGTTTCATCCGCATGTGGGAGTACTACCTGTGCTATTGCGAAGCCGCGTTTCTCGAACAGGCGGTTGGAGTCGTTCAAGTCGTCTGGGGCAAGCCGGATTACTGAGCGGGAGTCGCTGCGTGGACACGAACGAGCGTCCGACGTTTCTCGGTCGGATGTTGAATGCCGCTGAGCATGGCCGTTTGCCGGATGCCGCAATTCGCTTCGGAATCCGCCGGCTGCTCAAGTCGCGTCTGGTCGGAATCCGGGCCTCTGACACCGAGACGTGGCGTTCCCGCTTTGTGGCCGAAACACTCGACCAGCCGGTCGCTGTCGTACCTGAGAAGGCCAACGAACAGCACTACGAAGTCCCGGCCAAGTTCTTTCAACTCGCGCTCGGACGACACCTCAAGTACAGCAGTTGCCTGTGGAGTGACGGTGTCACGACGCTCGACGACGCTGAAGGCGAGGCTTTGCGGGAAACCTGCGACCACGCTCAACTGGAGAACGGCCAGCAGGTGCTCGAACTGGGCTGCGGCTGGGGTTCACTGACACTCTGGATGGCCGAGCACTTTCCACAGAGCCAGATCACCGCTGTATCAAACTCAGCGTCACAGCGAGACTTCATTCTCGCTCGCGCGACTGAGCGCGGGCTGAGCAACCTCAACGTGTTGACGGCCAACGTTGCCGAGTTCGTCCCTGAT
>JAPOLP010000749.1 GCA_029977045.1 Planctomycetota bacterium | reverse complement strand
ATTACTACTAACACCAAGATCCGCACCAACGTCTTTTGCGTCGTTCGTGTCTTTCGTGGCTGATTAAAGGGCCGCCGACTATGTCTGAAATCGTTTACAAGGAAGAGAGTTACTCGATCACCGGGGCCTGCTTTGAGGTCTACAAGGAGAAGGGCTCCGGGTTCCTTGAAGGTGTGTATCAGGAGTGTCTTGAGATCGAGTTCTCTCAAAGAAACATTCCGTTTCGCAGTCAGTGCGAACTCGAACTGAACTACAAGGGGCAGCCGCTGCGGCAGGTCTACCGACCCGATTTCATCTGCTTCGATCTGATCATCGTGGAGATCAAAGCAGTCTCGTCACTGACCAACGAGCACCGCGCTCAGTTGCACAATTACCTGAAGGCGACCGGCATGAAACTCGGCCTGCTGGTCAACTTCGGGCACTACCCGAAACTCGAATACGAACGCATCGTCAGGTGATGGTTCTGGAACCACGAAAGACACGAACTACACGAAAAGAAGACATTCTGATTTGCTCTCTTTCGTGTAGTTCGTGTCTTTCGTGGTTGTCTCCCCACTCACTTCATTTGGACTGTCGTCAATGACTTCTGACTCTCGATTTACCGGGCTCACTCGCCGCGAATCTCTGCAACGTGTCGGTACAGGAATGGGCGTTCTCGGGCTGGCTGGGATGCTTGCTCAGGATGGTGCTCTGGCGTCTGCGGCACCGTCGCAGGGCGGTTCGGCGAGTCCGCTGGCGCCGAGGGCGGCTCATTTTGCTCCGCGTGCGAAGCACGTTATCCACCTCTTTATGAATGGTGGACCATCCCAGGTGGACACGTTCGATCCAAAGCCTGCACTGGAGAAGTACAACGGCCAGCGACCGCCGGGAGCGGACCTGAAGACCGAGCGGAAGACCGGTGGGCTGCTGATGTCGCCGTTCAAATTCAAGAAGTGCGGCGAGTCGGGGATCGAAGTCAGCGAGATCTTCCCGCACATTGGCGACTGCATCGACGACATCTGCGTCATCCGCTCGATGCACACCAACATCCCCAATCACGAGCCGTCGCTGCTCATGATGAACAGCGGCGAGACACAGCCGACTCGGCCCGCAATGGGATCCTGGCTGCTGTACGGGCTGGGGACGGAGAATCAGAACCTGCCGGGTTTCGTGGTGCTGTGTCCGGGCAAGCCGGTTGTTGGGCCTCAACTGTGGAGCAACAGCTTTCTGCCGGGCATCTTTCAGGGGACACACATCAATCACAGTGGCGGAGTCGATCCGCAGAAAGTCATCCGGCACATCAGCAATCAGAATCTGACGCCGGCTGCTCAGCGGCAGCAGCTGGATTTACTGAAGAAGATGAACGAGCTGCATCTGGTACGACGCGGCGGTCGCGACAACCGGTTGGAAGCTCGCATCGAATCACTGGAGATGGCGTTCCGGATGCAGTCGGAAGCGCAGGGCGTGTTCGACCTCGCTCAGGAAACGAAGGAGACCCGCGAAGCCTACGGCGATGGCCAGTTTGCGAATGGGTGTCTGGTCGCGAGGCGTCTGGTTGAAAGTGGCGTCCGCATGGTGCAGCTCTACTACGGCAACGGTCAGCCGTGGGACGATCACGGTGACATCAAAGCTCACGCAAACAAGGCGCGGGACGTTGACCAGCCGATCGCCGCTCTGATCAAGGATCTCAAACAGCGCGACCTGCTGAAGGACACGCTGATTGTGTGGGGCGGCGAGTTCGGTCGGACGCCGGTCGCGGAGAACGGGAACGGTCGCGATCACAATCACCACGGTTTCAGCATGTGGCTGGCTGGTGGTGGGGCGAAGGGCGGAATGACTTACGGCGCCACCGACGAATTCGGATTCGCGGCGGCGGAGAACAAGGTCCACGTTCACGATCTTCACGCAACGATCCTGCACCTGATGGGGCTCGATCACGAAAAGCTGACGTACCGGTACAGTGGCCGCGATTTCCGCCTGACCGACATCCACGGTCGCGTTGTCCATGAGATCGTCGCGGGTTAAGCCTGCTCTCGTTTAACGCCCCGAACTGCCAGTGAGAGTGACTTCCATGAACCCTGATTGTCTGCAGCACTGTCTGACGCCCGAAGAATCGGCGGCGTTTAACGAGCAGGGGTTTCTGGTCATCGAGAACGCCGTCGATTCGGAAACCCTTGGCCGCGTCGTGGCTGCCGTCGACGCGATCGACGCGGCGGAGCGTGATGTCGAGAACGGGGCGGACAAGTTGCTGTCGGTGACGAACGTGCTGCATCGGAGCCCGCTGTTTGCCGAGATGCTCGACTGGCCGCGGGTGTTTCCGAAGGTCTGGGGGGCTCTGGGGTGGAACATCTACTGCTACCACTCGCACCTGGATGTGACTCCGCCTGCCAACCGCGAGACCGCTGTGTGGGACGTTGCCTGGCATCAGGACAGTATGCGGGTCAATGACGAGATCGAGACGCATCCCCGGCCTCGACTGTCGCTCAAAGTCGGCTTTTACCTGAGCGACGTCAGTGAACCGGGACGCGGCAACACGCTGGTCGTGCCGGGCTCGCATCTGCAGGACGAGATTGAACTGCTGCAGGATGGATTCGCGTCTCCGGAAGGTGCCGAGCCGCTGTGCGTTCCTGCGGGCTCGGCAGTGCTGCTTGATCGGCGAGTGTGGCATTCGCGAAGCCTGAACGCGTCGGACATCACGCGCAAGGTCCTGTGGCTCGGCTACAGCTACCGCTGGATGCGACCGAAGGACGAGATGACCGTCGAGCACATGCTGGCCGACGCGTCACCCGTGCGGCGACAGTTGCTCGGAGCGGGCTCGGCAAACAGTGCGTACGATCCGCAGGGTGCCGACGTACCGCTGCGAGCCTGGCTGCAGGAGCATTGCCCGGATGCCGCCGCGTGGACCAGGCACGCTCGTCCGCAAGCGCGTCCGCCAGCTATGGTCCGAGGGACGAATCTCGGGCGGCAGTAGGCTCTCCGATACCAGCACGAAGCGCAAGCGAGTAAACCAGGATGAGTTCACTCCCTTCCGCTTCGTGCTCGTATGAGGTGGCTGTTTTGGACATTGACTTCAACGACAAGAACGCCGGGACATGAAGACATCGCTGCTTGCCGTGCTGTTTCTTTTGGGCTCTTTGGTTTCAGCCAAAGCCGCCGAGCAGCCGCCGAACATTGTTTTCATCTTTGTGGACGACCAGGGGTACTACGACCTGGGTTGTTACGGGGCGACTGAGGCGAAGACGCCTCGAATTGACTCGCTGGCGGCGGGGGGGACACGGTTTACGGATTACTACGCGGCGGCTCCGATCTGCAGTCCGTCGCGAGCGGGGTTGATGACCGGGTGCTATCCGCGGCGGGTTGGCAACCACATCTGGGTGCATCGGGCGGATTCGCGGTTCGGGATTCATCCGGACGAGCTGACGATCGCGGAGCTGCTCAAGGCGAACGGCTACGCGACAGCGTGTATCGGCAAGTGGCATCTGGGATTTCACGAACCGTTTCTGCCGCACAACCAGGGTTTCGACCACTACTTCGGGTTGCTGCACAACCTGGATCCGGTCGAGGTCGTCTACTTTGAAGAGCAGGGCGGGGTGCCTCTGGTACGGAATGGTGAAGTCGTTAAACGCCCGGCTGACCCGGCGGAACTCACGCGGCTGTACACGGACGAGGCCATCAGCTTTATCGAGCACCCCAAAGACGGCCCGTTCTTTCTCTACCTGCCGCACACGATGCT
>JAPOLP010001153.1 GCA_029977045.1 Planctomycetota bacterium | reverse complement strand
TAAGCCAGATTGGCTTCCAGCTCGTCCCGGATCAGATCGAAGATGGCGGTTTCGCCAACCTGCAGTGCTTTCCGCATCTCGGTGAACTTTTCGCGATTCAGTTTTCCGTCCGAGACTTCATTCAGAAAGCTGCGGACCCGTTCGTTGCTGACGACGATTCCGTGCTCTTCCGCAACGTGGTTCAGGACGTATTTCAGAACGACTTCGCGAGCCGTGCTGCCGCCGAACTGGTACTGCTGCATCATGAAGGGAAAGGCGTTTTCCCGCTGCTGGAAGGCTCGCATGACGATTTCATTGGCCATGCTGCGTTCGCGGCGGAGTTCAAACAGGTCGCGTTCAGAGATCGTTCCGGCAGCAGTGGCGATTCCACTCTGACGTGATGCCATGAAGATCGGGATCAGCCCGATGAGCAACCCGACCAGTGCTCCGGTAATTGCATCCTGAGGTCCCTTGCCGTCCTGCAGCCCCCAGATCCAGAACGCTCCGGCAAAGAGTGCAGCCGCCAGCAGTGGGATCAGAATTGTGCTGACGCCACCGCTCGGAGACGCGCTGGGGTCCAAGGCTCCGAAGATGATAAACGCGAACATCGCCAGGCCGGTCAGGATGACGGTCATGGCCTTCTGATGGCGGCGAAATACAGCAAACGGGGATGACATAAGTGGGCCTCAAAATCGCAGCACCGGGCGAGCCGCAAAGCGACCACGCAACGGCCAGTGTCTTGACAGCGTGCGAAAGGGTGGACTATCGATCGCGGCTCGCTGGCGTCCGCGTCCTAAAGCGGCGGGGATTCTAGCTGGGGTCGATAGCGACACAAGGCCAGCGTCTGTCAGGGAGTTGCGTCGAGTTGCCGTGAACAAACCGGTCGCCGGAACGCCTTAGACACGTGGTCCTCGAAACTGTCGTTCTCTCCGGCATTTCGTCCGTCGAACCTGCCGCCGTGGCCTCGGCCACACTTATTGGGACTGGCAATCTGTTAGTCGGTCTCGTTCTGAAACCCGAACATCGCAAATCGAACGTTCGCATTTGACCCTGTCCGCAGTTCCGGAGCTGATCCGGAAGGAAATCTCGAGTGGCTAAGGCAAAGTACAAAGCTCTGGTGGTTGTGGAATCTCCAGCGAAGGCCCGCAAGATCAGTGGGTTTCTGGGGTCGGATTACTGTGTCCGCGCGAGCATGGGACACGTCCGCGACCTGCCGTCCAGTGCGTCAGAGATTCCAAAGTCTGTCAAAAAAGAGCCGTGGGCGACGCTGGGCATCAACGTCGAGCAGGACTTTCAGCCGCTGTACATCATTGCCAAGGGCAAAAAGAAGACGGTCGACGAGCGGAAGTCGCTGATGAAGGAGTCCGAGGAACTCATACTCGCAACCGACGAAGACCGCGAAGGGGAGAGCATCGGCTGGCATCTCGTCCAGCTTCTGAAGCCGACAATTCCGGTCAGCCGCATGGTGTTCGGCGAAATTACGAAGACGGCGATTCTTGAAGCTCTGGAAAACACCCGCGATCTCGACGAGCACCTTGTCGAAGCTCAGGAAACCCGCCGCACGGTCGACCGCCTGTTCGGGTACACGCTGAGTCCGCTGCTGTGGAAAAAAGTCGCGCCGCGGCTCTCGGCCGGGCGAGTTCAGTCCGTTGCCGTCCGGATGCTCGTCGAGCGTGAGCGTGAGCGGGCGCGGTTCGTCAAAGCGAGTTACTGGGACCTGAAGGCTCAGCTCAAAGCGCACGGCGGTGCGAATTTCGAGGCGATGCTGGCAACCGTCGGCGGCAAGCGAGTCGCCGCGGGCCGCGACTTTGACGAGAACACCGGCAAGCTGAAGCCCGAAGCCGATGTCGTGCTGCTAGGCGAGGGCGAAGCGAACGCGCTGCGAGCTCGGATTGAAGGCGCCTACTGGTCGGTCGCTTCTGTCGAATCCCGCGAGCAGACGCGCCGGCCTTACCCG
>JAPOLP010000077.1 GCA_029977045.1 Planctomycetota bacterium | reverse complement strand
TTTGCTCCGTTGATCGTGCCGCACTGCAGAGCCTGCAGCGGGGTCATGCCGCCCTGAACGAAGCTCCACATTTCCCAGTGCGTACACAGGCCGTTGAGCTGGCCGTGGCCGCCGGCCTGGACGAGACCGCCGTCGGCGACGACCTGCCGAGCGATCTCGGCGACGCGGATGTGGTTGTAGTCTTCGAGCGGCGACTTCTCGCGGCGGCGCGAGCGGGGATTCAGGATGTGCGGCGGGATGAACGACTTCAGCCGCTCGTGCTGCCACAGGTCGTCGTGCTCGTACCAGTACTGCTCGCCCGAGATGCCGCCGTAGGCCACGCTGAGCGTCGGCGTGTAACCGACCCCCGTGTTCCGCCACAGGTCCATGACGTCGTCGTAAGCCGTCTGCACCGGCAGCGTGTGTTCGATGCCCGTGTGCCCGTCGACGATCATCGTCATGTTGTGCATGAACGTCGAACCGCCCTCGGGCACGACCATCATCTTCAGTTGCCGGGCCGCTTCGAGCACCTGCTGCCGCTGATCGCGCCGCGGCTGGTTGTAGCACTTCACCGAGAACGCTCCGACCGCCTGCATCCGCTGCAGATGAAACAGCGCGTCGTCGAGGCTGTCGACTTCCGCTTTGTAGCTGCCCTGTGCCCCGTACAGGATTGTCCCGGTCGAGAACGTACGCGGAGCGGTCGTCAGCCCGGCCTTCGTCAGCTCGCTCGCCGCGAAGATTTCCTGCGTGCTGTTTGAGGGGTCGTGAACCGTGGTGACGCCGAACGCCAGCCGAGCGAAGTCGACCCAGTTCTGCTGCGGCGTGACCCCCGACGTGCCCTGCGACCCGTGAGCGTGCGTGTCGATAAAGCCCGGCAGGATCGTCTGACCTTTGACGTCGATGACTCCCGTGCCGTCCGGAATGGTGACCTTGTCACGCGGACCGACTGCTTTGATCCGGTTTGATTCGACAAGCAGGACTCCGCCGTCGATCCCGCCCGCCGGTCCCATCGTGACGAGGTGGCCTCCGACCAGCGCGAACGAACCCTTCGGTTTTGCGTGCGGAACGCGGAAGCCGATCGCCGTCGATGCCGGCTGCGGTTTCTCGCTGTCGTCGTCCTTCTCAGCGATGGGCTGTTCAACCGGGCTGCTGAACAGGTCCGGGCCGAGCGACCAGTGAAGCTGCTGGCTGTCGCCAGAGAAGTGAATCCAGTCGCCGGCTTCGACACTCAGCTTGCGAACCGGCAGTCCGTCGAACTTCGGCCCGATCGCGACCGACGATCCAGTCTGCACGAACGGAGCGAGGTACACGTTGAAGCGTTCGACGAACGCAACCCGGCGACCGTCCGGCGAGATGCAGTAGTCCGTCGCCCACTGGCTGGAGTAGTGCTCACGTTCCTCGTTGCCGCTCAGGTCGACGGAGAACAGCACGCGGTTGTCCGCGTCTTTCTCGCCCTTCGTCCGCTGCAGAAAGACTCGGTCAGATGTGGCCGCGAATTGAGGCCGACTCGCGTTCTTCGCCACCAGCTTCGGCTGACCGCCAGTCACCGGCAGTGAATAGATGCCCGGTTCGTGCGAGTACAACGGTGACGTGATCCGACCGCCGCTCGTTTTATCGAACACGACAATCTTGCCATCCGGCGAAAGCACCGGATCGACATAGTGGCCAGGCCGAACGGTGATCTGTCGGTTGTCGCCGCTGTCAGAGACCGACGCGATGCGGATCGTGCCCAGCGAGCGGTCGTTCCAGGTCGAGTAGACGATCTGCCTGCTGTCGCGAGACCAGCTCGGGCAGAACTCGAACTCGCCGTCACGATTCGTCAGCCGTCGTGGCTCTCCATTGGGGAGATCACGCAGGTAGATGTGTCCCAGAGCCTGAAACACGACGTGCTTTCCGTCGGGCGAAACCTGCACCCAGCGCAACATGCGGACGTCGAATTCGTCCGGCGCGACGTTGACCGGGAAGCGAAGTGCCTTCGCAACGGTTCGAGAGTCCTTGATCCGGAACGGGATGACGGTCTCGCCGCCGTCGGCTACGCTGATCCGGCGAATCTGCCCCTTCGCCCACAGGACGATCGACTTGCCGTCGGGCAGCCAGGCGAACGCGGGGTACACGCCGTGAATCGCCCACGCTTCCTGCATGTCGCGTTCAAGCCGATCGTAAACGAGCCGCACCGCTCCGGATTCCGTATCGAACAGGTGCAGCCCGGTCTTCGCTCCGACGCGGCGGACAAAGGCGATCTGCCTGCCATCGGGTGACGGCGTTGGGCGGCAGGCTCCACCGGGGCCGGTGATGTAAGCGTCCGTCTCGCCGGTTTCGAGATTCAGCCGCCGGACCGTATAGATCTGCCCGTTCGAATCCTTGTCGTACTGAAACGTGTCCCCGGGCGTCGTGTCCTGCGAGTAGTAGAGGTACTTACCGTCGGGCGAGTACACAGGCTCGTTGACGTCCTTCTGATCGTTGGGCCGCTTCGTGAGCTGGACTCCGGCCATCGCATTCAACGAAGCCGCGTCGCGGTGATACATCCACATCTCGCCGGCACCCAGTGACCGCCGGCTCGTGAAATGTTTGCGAGCAACGATGTACTCGTCGTCGGGCGACCAGGCAGGACCGTTGAGTAGCCGGAACGACTCGTTCGTCACCTGCCGCAGTTCCTTCGTCTGCCGATCGATGATCCAGATATTGTCTCCGGCCTTGCCGTCCTTGCCGTTGCGGTCGCTGGTGAAGGCAATCCATTTTCCGTTGTGGCTGAACCGAGGCTGCATGTCCCAGGCGATGCCGGACGTCAGCTTCTCGGGAAATGCATCCGGCCCGGCGGCACCGGAAATCGGCATGACGTACAGGTCGCCGAGCAGGTCGAAGACGATCTCTTTTCCGGCGGGATCAACGTCGACCGAAATCCAGGTTCCCTCAGACACGTCGATTGGCTGTTCCGCCGTTGCGCCGCGTGGTGCTTCAATGGACCACTCTGATTCGTTCCTGTCGCTCTCGGCGTCTCTGGAGCCCGCCGCGTCCTCGGCCATTGGCCGCGCATCGGGTTTCGGTGTGTCGCTCTCTCCCGCCAGAAGTGGTCCTGACAACGCGACGAGGAAACAGAACGTGTGACAAACCAGACGATGGAACATTCACGGATTCCTGTGAGTAACCCATTTGGCAAAGAGCCGGGCATGTTTGCAGAAACAGCGAGAGCATTCACGCAGTCTGCAACGGCGACAAAGTTCCCTCTCCCTGGAGTTCCGACAGCGACTTCAGAAGTGGCCACGCTCTGCTGGCAGAGAAGACACCTGAGATGCAAAGCCGGGAGGCAAGGAGTTCTTCGGGAATATCCGGACACTGTCGCGGATCAGAATGGGCATGCAACTCCTCTACCGTCTTGCCGCTGACCTGACCGTCGTCTGCCACATGGGATATGCGCTGTTCATCCTGCTGGGACAGGTGGCGATCCTCGTTGGAGCCTGGCGTGGCTGGGGGTGGGTTCGAGGCCGGCGGTTTCGGCTGATTCACCTGGCAGCGATTCTGATCGTCGTCGCCGAGAGCCCGCTCGGGATCGTGTGCCCGCTGACGACTCTGGAAAAGTGGCTGAGGACGCAGGCCGGGCAGGCGACGTATCAGGGAGACTTTCTGGCAAGGTGGGTCCACGACCTGCTGTTCGTCGAGGCCAGCTCGACCGTGCTGGCCGGCTGTTACGTTGCGTTCGGGCTGTGCGTCGCTCTGACGCTGTGGTTTGTGCCGCCGAACCGACGCCCTCACAGAACAGAAGTGACTATATAGCGTCGAGTTACGTCATTTCGGGAGCTGACCTCAAGTCGATTGGACCTCTGGCGAACGCTCGTTATACTCTTGGCCCTTCATTGGAAGACAATCTGCGGCGACGGTCTCGAACCAGCCGCTTCACACATCGGAAACTCACGACAGGAACGGAACAATGGCACATAAGAAGGGGCAGGGCTCCAGCCGGAACGGTCGCGAATCGCGAGCACAGCGTCTGGGCGTCAAGAAGTTCGGCGGCGAAGCAGTCATCGCTGGAAACATCCTTATTCGCCAGTGCGGAACAAAATGGCACCCCGGCAAGAACGTCGGCATGGGCCGCGATTACACACTGTTCGCCCTGACGGACGGCAAGGTCTACTTCGATCGCGAAGGCCGCCGGATCAACGTCGCCGCTGAAGAAGCCGTCGCCGCTAACTGACTGGCTGACGCCTTTTCGGCGACAATCGAATCGAACCAAACGGACGAGTCACCCCAACGGTGACTCGTCCGTTTTTTCGTGCGCCGGCTGCAACTGCAAAATGAATCGGAACTGCTATCGCTCCGATTTGACGTTCTTCGGTAGTCTCCGAACCATTCGCGCGGACGTGAGGGACGTCTGCCTGGTGAGAATTACGGACAGGGAAGTCATGCCGACGGCTACGGTGCCACCGCGAGCCTCGATCGTTCACGTCATCGGTCAGTCAACGATCGGTTTCGTCACGACGGTCGGCGATCTCGTGCTGTTTACGCTGGACATGCTGCGCTGGCTGATGCGCGGCCTGCCGCGACGTTCGGTCGTGCTGCAGAACATGTACGAAGTCGGCGTACGCAGCATCCCCGTCGTGCTGATCACCGGCCTGTTTATCGGCATGGTGCTGGCAATTCAGGGATACGCTCAGTTCGCGCTGCTGCAGATGGAAACGCGGCTGGGAGCAGTCATCAATATGGCGCTCGTCGCAGAACTCGGCCCGACTCTCGCCGCGACGATGCTTGCTGGTCGAGTCGGCAGTGCGATGGCCGCGGAACTCGGCACGATGCGAGTGACCGAACAGATCGACGCGTTGCGGGCACTCGGTGCCAACCCGATTCAATATCTGGTCGTGCCTCGGTTTCTTGCCTGCTTTCTGCTGATCCCGATGCTGACGGCGATTGCCGACGGAATCGGAGTCATCGGCGGCTGGCTGCTGAGCACTCAGTCCCTCGGAATCGACAGCACCTATTACTGGCATCACTCGACGGCTTATGTCACGGCCTGGGATGTCTGGACAGGACTGCTCAAGAGCATGTTCTTCGGCGCTGCGATTTCAATGATCGCGTGCTACCAGGGATTCCACTGCGGTTCCGGAGCCGAAGGCGTTGGACGTGCCGCGACGAGCGCGTTCGTTCTCTCATTCGTCGCGATTCTGGTGCTCGACTTCTTCCTCGGCATGTTTCTTAACTAGCTGTACCGGACGATGTGGCCGGGACCAGCGTCCTTCGTCTGACCATTTCATGTCGCAGAATTCCACCACAAGCCAGCACGAGCCGTTCGACCATCCCTTCACTGGCGATGAGTTCGGGCAGCCGATCATCCGGCTCGACGGAGTGTCGAAGCAGTTCGGCGATCACGAGGTTTTGCGCGACATTTCACTGACGATTCGGGCCGGCGATACGGTCTGCCTGATTGGCGAGAGCGGTTGCGGCAAGAGCGTCACGATGAAGCTGATGGCCAGCCTGCTGAAGCCAACGTCCGGGCACGTTCTGTGGGACGAGGTTCCCGTTGAGCAGCGAACTGACGAGGAACTGGTCCGCGACCGCCTGAGGTTCGGCTACCTGTTTCAGGGAGCGGCGCTGTTCGACAGCATGAACGTGTTCGAGAACGTCGCCTTCGGACTGCGGCAGAACACGAAGATGTCGGAGCCGTACATGCGGGACATCGTCGCCCAGCGGCTGATGGATGTCGGACTGACTCCGGCCACGGCAAGCAAGATGCCGTCCGAGCTTTCCGGCGGCATGAAGAAACGCGTCGGCCTGGCCAGAACACTTGCCCTGATGCCGGACATCATCCTGTACGACGAACCAACGACCGGGCTCGACCCGATCATGATCGACGTGATCAACAACCTGATTCTGAAAACACGGAAACGGCGGCCGGTGACCAGCGTCATCGTGACGCACGAGATGACGACTGTCCGCAAGGTCGCAGACCACGTCGTGATGTTTTATCCGTTGAGCCGTCTGCAGCCGGGCGAATCGCAGATTGTCTTCGAGGGAACGCCGGACGAGGCGTTCGAGTCGAGCGATCCGCGAGTCTGGCAATTCGTGTACGGCGAGGCGGGCGAGCGGATGCAGGAGTTCGCGGCTTAGCAGTCTTCAGAAGAACCATCTCGTTTGACCCGAAGCCGCAGGCGACGGTGTTTTGGGATTGTCGAAACGAACGCCGTCGCCTGGGGCTTCGGGTCAAACAGGTCATTATCGAGTTTCACCATGAACGAGCGGCAGCTTCAGTTTCGAGTCGGGCTGTTTGTCATTGCGGCTTTGTCAGTCGTGTGTGTGCTGATCTTTCAGTTCGGCGAGGTCCGCGACGCGTTGCAGAAGCGTTACGACGTGCTGGCTCGGTTTGAGTCGGCTCCGGGAGTCCTCGTTGGCTCACCAGTTAGGATCAACGGGGTGCAGATCGGGCATGTCGGAAAAATCCACCTGGACCAGGAGGGCAGCGGCGTTCTACTGACCCTGAGCATCGAGCAGAAATACAAGCTGCGGTCTGATGCCGAGCCTTATCTGCAACAGTCGTTGCTGGGAGACACCGTTGTCGAAGTCAGTCCCGGTCACAGCGACACGGTGCTCGACCACAACACGATTCTGCACGGCAAACCGCCGTTCGACATGACGTCAATCGTCAAGAAGATGGACGCTCAACTCGAAACGACGATGGCGTCTTTCGAGTCGACCAGCCGGGAATGGCAGCTCGTCGCGCGAAACATCAACGGGATCGTTCAAACAAACCGAGGCAACCTGGGCGTGGTCGTCGAGCGGACAGCGAAGTCTCTCGATGACTTCTCGGTGACGATGCAGCGGGCCGCTCAGACGTTTGACAACGCAAATCGCGTCATCGGCGATCCGCAGACCGTGCAGAATCTGCGAAAGGCCTTCGCGGGACTGCCGCAGATCGTCACCGAGACGCAGCAGACGATCACGGCGATGCGGCAGACGGTGACGTCGATCAACGGCAACATGAAGAACATCGAGGGCGTCACGCAACCTCTCGCGAAGCACACCACATCAATCGTCGTGCGGCTCGACCAGAGCCTCGCGAACCTGGAAGCACTCACGGGCGAATTGCGGGACGTCGCTCAGGTCGCGGCAAAATCGGACGGGTCGCTGAAGCGATTCCTGTCCGATCCGTCGCTGTATGACGATCTGGAGAACTCGGCGACGTCACTGGCGATCCTGCTGCGGAATCTGCAGCCCGTCGTGCAGGACATGCGGGAGTTCTCAGACAAAGTGGCACGGCACCCGGAGATCCTCGGCGTCGGCGGAGCCCTCCGTCCGAGTTCCGGGCTACGCGACGACGAAGTCAAACAGGCCGATTTCAAGGAGCGGGAATGATCGACTCGCTGCCCGATCCGGATGCGGAACAGCCTGAAGACGAAGACGTCTCGTTCGACTCGGCGGACGGTCCGTCTGACGCCGATTTCGCCGCCGCGTTTGAGCGGCTCTCCGAACTGGATGACGAGATCGAATCACCTGCCGAGTCCGACGACGAAGCAGACTGGCCTGCGGAAGATCTCGAATCAGCCTATCGCCGCGCACTCGAAGCCAACGATTCCGTCGAGTGGGACTTCAGCCATTACGCTGCGGAGTCCGCAGGCAGCGACGAAGGCGAGACCAGCTCGTCGGACGCGGATTCAACAGTTGAGGTCTCAGCCGATTCCGAGAATGCAGGCTCCGATGCACTTCAGGACGCTGATCCGTCAGCCGGTTCGAACGAAGAGGCTGACGAAACCCGCTCCTCGGACGTGCCGCCACAGCGAATTCGTATGGCGCAGGTAGTCGAAGCAGCTCTGTTCGTCGGCGGCGAACCGCTGACGTCGAAGCGGCTGTGCTACATGCTCAAGGGCGATTACGAACTCGACGCGATTGAACAGGCGATCGAGGAACTGAACCGGAGATACAACGACGAAGAACGACCGTACGAAATCCGGCTCGGCGAGGGCGGCTACCGGATCGTGCTGCGTGACGAGTTCAACTCGGTGCGTAACCGCGTGTTCGGCATTGGCCCGCGCGAAGTGAAGCTTTCGCAGGACGTCCTGGAAGTGCTCGCACTTGTCGCGTACCGGCAGCCGATTACTCAGAAAGAGATCGAGGAACTCGGCAAGGACTCTCCCGGCGGAGCACTGCGGCAGCTGCTGAGACGGCAGATCATTGAACTGCAGCGTGACGAGCAGGACCGCAAATGCGTCACCTACACGACGACGCCACGGTTCCTGTCGGTCTTCGGCATCGGCACGATCGACGAGTTGCCGCAGGCCGACGAACTGGCGTTTAAGTAATCACCAATCGCCAGCCGAGTTCGTCACGCATCTGGAATTTCAGTCAGCTGATTGCTCGCCGGGATCGCGAAATGACGTCGGTTCTCAGACGCGGGAACGGCGTTTTTCGAGGAAATTGCTTCGCTACCAATTCAACCTCGACCCACTAAACTCCGCGCGATTTCAGCTCGATCTGCCTGCCACAGAAGGACTTCCGCGAGACATGAAGCGGATTACCAAAGGTCTCAACATCCCGATCGCTAATCCGCCCGAGCAAAAGGTTTACGACGGGCCGGAGGTGTCGAGTGTCGCGCTGCTGGGCGCGGATTACGTCGGTATGAAACCGACGATGGAAGTCCGCGAAGGCGACGTCGTCAAATGCGGCCAGCTCCTCTTCACCGATAAGAAGACGACTGGCGTTCGCTTCACTGCACCGGTGGCCGGCAAAATCGTCGCCGTCAATCGCGGGGCGAAACGAGTGTTTCAGTCGGTCGTGATCGAGCCGTCCGGCGATGACGCGGTCACATTCGCAGGACTCAGTAACAAAGACGTCACCTCGCTGACACGCGAGGAAGCCGTCAGCACGCTCGTCGAATCCGGTCTCTGGACTGCTCTGCGAACGCGACCGTTCAGCAAGGTGCCGTCGTCGGAAACGACTCCGCATTCACTGTTCATCACCGCGACCGATACGAATCCGCTTGCCCCCGTGCCCGAAGTGATCATCGACAAGCGGTCGGATGACTTCCTGTTCGGCGTGCAGGTGCTGCGGAAACTGACCGACGGCAAGGTGTTCCTGATCAGCTCGCCGGGCATCACCCTGCCGGGCGAAAACCTGCCAGGCATCGACGACTACGAATTCGAGGGGCCGCATCCGGCCGGGCTCGTCGGCACGCATATTCACTTTCTCGATCCTGTCGGCCCGGAAAAGACGGTCTGGCATATCGGCTACCAGGACGTCATCGAGATCGGACACCTGTTCCGAACAGGAAAGCTCGATCCAACGCGAGTGATCTCGCTGGCCGGCCCCGGAGTGAAGAATCCGCGGCTGATCCGCACGATTCGCGGCGCCTCGCTCGACAACCTGACGGCAGGCGAACTGACCGACGGTGATCTGCGAGTCATCTCGGGCTCGGTCCTTTCCGGTCGGTCCCGCGACGACGTCAATCAGTGGCTGGGCCGTTACGACGTGCAGGTTTCAGTGATCGGCGAAGGCCGCGAACGCGAGTTCCTCGGCTGGCAGATGCAGGGGCTCGACAAGTTCTCGATCAAGCGGGTGTTCGCGTCGGCGTTTCTGCGTCGAGGTCAATCGCTGCCGATGACGACCTCAACGGGCGGCAGTCGCCGGGCGATGGTTCCGATCGGGATGTACGAAGACGTCATGCCGCTCGACATCCTGCCGACGTTTCTGCTGCGGGCACTCATCAATGGCGACACCGATCAAGCCGCCAGTCTGGGAGCCCTCGAGCTGGACGAAGAAGACCTCGCTCTGTGCACCTTCGCCTGTCCAGGGAAGTACGAATACGGCCCGATGCTGCGGAAGTGCCTGACGACGATTGAGCTGGAAGGTTAATGCCACCGGCTGTCCGTCATGTCGCTTCAGCGGTCCGTTCCAGAACTGAAGAGTGTGAATCTGAGAATCCAGAACCTGAGTCATCAGAGTTGTCGATAATCGAAAGCCTGTCATGAAACCGCTGAGACGGTTACTTGATTCCATCGAGCCGCAGTTCAAAGAAGGGAAACTGCGCTGGGCGTATCCGCTCTACGAAGCAGCGGACACGTTCCTGTACACGCCGGGCGAGGTCACCAAAGGGCCGTCGCACGTGCGTGACGGCATGGACCTGAAACGCATGATGACGACCGTCGTCGTCGCCCTGCTGCCCTGTATTTTCATGGCGATGTGGAACACCGGTCGGCAGGCCAACCTGGCGATCGAAGCCCTCGGAGCCTCAACCGACGCCGCCGTCAACTGGCGATACGGCATCCTGAACGCGATCGGCGTTGGCTACTCACCCGATAGTTTTCTGGCCTGCCTGCTGCACGGAGCGATGTACTTCGTGCCGGCTTATATCGTGACCAATATCGCGGGAGGCTTCTGGGAAGTTCTCTTCGCGACGATCCGTAAGCACGAAGTCAACGAAGGCTTTCTGGTTACCGGCTTCCTGTTTCCGCTGACGCTGCCGCCGACAATTCCGCTGTGGCAGGTCGCAGTCGGGATCAGCTTCGGCGTTGTGATCGGTAAGGAAGTCTTCGGCGGAACGGGCCGCAACTTCCTGAACCCGGCTTTGACTGCTCGAGCATTCCTCTACTTCGCCTACCCGTCCGCGATCGTCGGCGACGCCGTCTGGACGGCCTGCGATGGCTTCTCCGGTGCGACCCCGCTGGGGGCACTCGCCACCGCTGAAGTCGCTCAGGGAATGGCCACGATCTCAGAAAGCTGGATGCAGGCGTTCCTCGGGACGATGCAGGGTTCGATGGGCGAAACGTCGACCCTGGCCTGCGTGATCGGAGCATTGATTCTGATCGGCACTGGTGTCGGCTCCTGGCGAATCATGGTCAGCATCGTGATCGGAGCATCCGCTCTGGCGATGTTCCTGCACGGGATCGGCAGCGATACCAACCCGATGTTCCAGATGCCCTGGCACTGGCACCTGGTCGTCGGCGGCTTCGCCTTCGGTACCGTGTTCATGGCGACCGACCCGGTCTCCGCCGCGATGACCAACGGCGGCAAGTGGGTTTACGGCCTGCTGATCGGGATGCTCACAATCGTCATTCGAGTCATCAATCCGGCCTACCCGGAAGGGATCATGCTGGCGATTCTGTTCGGCAACGTGTTCGCTCCGGCGATCGACTATTACTTCGTACAGGCCAACATCAAACGGAGGATGAACCGCAATGCAGCGTGACTCCGTCAAACAGACATTCGTCGTCGCCTCGTGCCTGTGCCTGGTTTGCTCGGTGCTGGTCTCGACGGCCGCCGTCGTACTGCGTCCGACGCAGCAGGAAAACAAGACGCTCGACATCCAGAAGAACATTCTGAAGGTCGCGGGCGTTCTCGATGAGAACAAGCCGATCGCCGGCCAGTTTGCCGCCGTGCAGACTGAGCTGATCTGGCTGAAAGAAGGCACGGTCGTCACCGAGGAAGACGCGAAGCACGAGAAGCTGGACCTCAGGACGTACGACGCCCGCAAGGCCTCGAAACTCGCTGAGTACAGCGACGCCGTGGAACCTGCCGGCTCGCTGCCTCAGATTTCGCGGCGGGAACGCTTCGCCTACGTCTACCTGCTGAAGAAGGGCGACGGTTCGCTGGACCAGATCATCCTGCCGATTTACGGCAAGGGACTGTGGTCGACTCTGTACGGATTTCTGTCCGTCGATGCCGACACGAAGACGATTCGCGGCATCACGTTTTACGAGCACGGTGAAACGCCGGGACTCGGCGGCGAAGTCGACAATCCAGGCTGGAAGGCTCTCTGGAACGGCAAGCAGGCTTACGGGGAAGATGGCAAGACTCCGGTAATTGCCGTCGCCAAAGGCGCTTCCGGAGACCACCAGATTGATGCTCTCAGCGGTGCGACGATCACGTCAAATGGTGTGACCAGTCTCGTGCAGTACTGGCTGGGTCCAGATGGGTTCGGGCCGTATCTCGGTCGCGTCCGAGCGGCTGCTGCTCAGACCGCAGACAGCTCGCAGTCCACCTCGAACGAGGGAGGCTCCAATGGCTGATTCGACTAAAGACATCCTGATCAAACCGATCTTCCGCAACAACCCGATCGCGTTGCAGATCCTCGGCATCTGCTCAGCACTGGCGGTGACAACGAAGCTGGAAACGGCGATCGTCATGTCCATCGCGGTGACGATGGTGACCGCGCTGTCGAGTGCCGCGGTGGCTCTGATCCGCAACGTCATCCCGAATAGTATCCGCATTATCGTGCAGATGACGGTAATCGCGACGCTGGTGATTCTCGTCGACCAGTTTCTGCGAGCTTACTTCTTCAGTATCAGCAAGCAGATGTCGGTCTTAGTCGGACTGATCATTACGAACTGTATCGTGATGGGCCGGGCGGAAGGCTTTGCCATGAAGAATGATCCCGCCGCCAGCTTCTGGGACGGAATCGGCAACGGGCTTGGTTACAGCTTCGTGCTGCTGGCTGTCGCCACCATCCGCGAGCTGCTCGGCAAAGGGCAGCTTCTGGGGTTTCAGGTACTGGCAACCGGTCCTGACGGCTTCTATGTGCCGAACGGGCTGATGCTGCTTCCGCCGAGCGCGTTCTTCCTGATCGGCGGGATTATCTGGACGATTCGGACCTTCGACAAAAAGCAGGTCGAGGCCGAGTAACTTCCGTAACTGACGTTTCCGCTGGCTGTTTGCCCGCGGCTTTCACCGTTCAACGCGAATCTGACCACGAGCGTTTCAGATGGAACACTATCTGAGCCTGTTTCTGAAAGCGTGCTTTGTCGAGAACATGGCCTTGGCCTTCTTTCTCGGCATGTGCACGTTTCTGGCTGTCTCCAAG
>JAPOLP010001009.1 GCA_029977045.1 Planctomycetota bacterium | reverse complement strand
GTGGGGATGGGGGATGAAACGGCCGCCCGCTTCCCCTGCAAAACTGCGCGGTAACCTACAACCCCCCCCTGCCACTTCATCATCGACGCCAGTGAGTCGATGGCGTACCGGTCGGAGTCGGCACCGCTCAGCAAGCTGGAATATGCGAAGCACGTCGCGGCCGCGATCGCCTACCTGGTCATCCAGCAGCAGGACGCCGCCGGACTGGCAACGCTCGACACCGGCGTCCGCGAATACGTGCCGCCCTCCAGTCAGCCCTCGCACTTGAGACTGTTGTTGCACCGGCTGGAAGAGTGCCAGCCGAACGGAGAGACACAGCTCGGCCCGGTGCTGCACGACCTCGCCGAACGCATCCGCAAACGCGGCCTGATCATCATCCTCAGTGACCTGTTCGACGATCCGCAATCGCTGCTTGCCGGCTTGAAGCATTTTCGGTATCGGCGACACGACGTCAGCGTCCTGCAGATCATCGACCCCGCCGAGCAGGACTTTCCGTTCGACCAGCCGACCCGCTTCGTCGGCATGGAACACCTCGCCGAACAGCAGGCCGATCCGCGCTCAATCGCCGACGCCTATCGCCGCGAGTTCAACCGCTTCCTCACCGAGACGAAACATCTCGTTCGCGATCTCGCGATGGACCACTCCCTGATCCGCACCGACCAGCCACTCGACGCTGCCCTGCGAGCCTTCCTGCAATCCCGCTCCCGAATCGCTGGCCATGTTTGAGCCTTGCCATCGCAGTCTGAATTCGCGGTAAGATGCCTGCCGAGTCCTGCCGCCTGGTCCACCCTCGGGAGTTCCCAATGAGTCGTCCGATTTCGATTGACGAGATTCGCCAACTGAGCGTTGCGGAACGATTGCTTCTGGTGGAAGAGATCTGGGACAGCATCAGCACCGACGCTGACTCATGGTCGCTGACTGCCGAGCAGGAACAGGAACTCGCCCGGCGCGCTGCCGCACACGATGCCAGTCCCGATGAGGGAAGTTCCTGGGACGAGATCAAAGCCGGCCTGCGGTCCCGGTCATGAGTTATTCGCTGCTCATTCGCCCCGAAGCTCGGGCCGAGATCGAATCCGGCTTTGACTGGTATCAGGTCAGACGTGCTGGCCTGGGGTTTGAGTTCGAGACCTGCCTCGAAGACGTCTTCGCCAGGATTCTTCGGGATCCCGAGTCATACGCGGTCATCTTTGACGACATTCGCCGCGTCCCGCTCAAGCGCTTTCCATACGGTGTGTTCTACCGAGTCAGGCATCAGCAGGTCGCGGTTCTTGCTGTCTTCCACTGCCGGCGGGATGTGCGGACGGTCAAACAGCGGCAGTGACGCCTGGCCCGTTCGACCTGTCGAATCCTCGCCACTGGTTCCGGAGAGGATCACCTCAGCCGACGCGGCCTTGCCAGAGTCGAGCGGGCGATGTCAGGATATCGTCCCTGCCCGAACTCCCCGCTGATTATCTCCCGCCTCACTCCCCTGCCCCGAGATTTTTTCATGCGTTCTGTCCTCGCTCGCGCTGCGCTTGCGTGCTTTGTAACGCCTGTCGTTTTCGCCTGTCTGTTTGTGACGCAAGCCCTCGCCCAGGAGAAGCCCGCCGCCCCAGTGCGAGTGCCGTTTGCGTCTGCCGGTCCGGCGTTTCTGCAGAAGTACTGCGTTGACTGTCACGGTGATTCCAAACCGGAAGCGGACCTCAATCTGACCGTCTTCAAGGACGACGCTTCTCTGATCCCGCAGCGGAAGAAGTGGGACGCGATTCTGCGGATGGTCAATACGGGCACGATGCCTCCGAAGGATTCTGAGCAACCGACTGCTGACGAGAAGGCGGCGTTTCTGCAGCTCGTCGAGGGCGTCTTCGAGCATCATGACCGGACCGCTCCGCCGGATCCGGGACGCGTCACGATGCGGCGGCTGAATCGGCGCGAGTACAACAACACGATCCGCGATCTCGTCGGCGTCGACTTCAACCCGGCCGAGGACTTTCCGTCCGACGACATCGGGCACGGCTTCGACAACATCGGCGACGTGCTCACGCTGCCGCCGGTGCTGATGGAACGCTATCTCGCCGCGGCCGAGAGCATCGTCAGCCGGGCGATTACTCCCAAGCCGCCGAAACCCACGCAGCGGCATATCTCCTGCCGCTACTGTGAACCTGCAGGCCCAAACGTTCCGACGTCGAAGTTCCGGCCGATCACCACAAAGGCGGATGCCGAACCGATCGCGTCGGGGCCGCTTTTCACGCGGTACCAGCTCGACGAGGGCGAGTTTGTTTTCCGGGCGCGCGTTTTTGCTGAAGCTCCGGACGGAGTGCCGGTCAAAGCTGTCGTCCTCGCTTGCAGCCCGGAACTTGGCAGCCAGGCGGTCTCGGACGACGTCGCAGCGACCATCGCCGGCAAAGCCGTCAACGGACTGCGCCCGTTCTTCGTCGTCGCGACAGTCGATGTCGAAGCCCGCTCAGAAGACAAAGCCCAGCAGATTGAAGTCAAAGTCCCGTGGACAGCCGGCATCGACCGGATGGCGATCGGGATGCTCAAGCCGGAGAAGAACGATGTCGAGCTGAAGCTGCACATCGAATCGCTTTCGCTCGAAGGTCCGCTCGATATGCGCCCGGCGTCGCACCACCGGCTACTGGCGGTCGACGAAAGCCTCGACGAAGCGCAGCAGACACGGCAGATCCTCGAACGATT
>JAPOLP010000805.1 GCA_029977045.1 Planctomycetota bacterium | reverse complement strand
GACCTGCCTGGCTGGAGTTCGCTGACCTTTGTCGGTCTGATCGCCCTGATCGACGATGAATGCGGAGTCGCGATCACTCCCGGCGAGATTCTGTCTTCGGTGACTGTTTCTGATCTGATCGCCGCGATCGAGTCGAATCTGAGCGGTTCCCAGGCGGCCTGATCAGCCTGGCTGCCTCAATGCGACGTTCACTGCACTGCGTTGCCGGTTGCGACGTCGCAGGCCGTGTTGAACTGCGGCCTTACGGGCGTTCGTTGTAAGTTTGAAGGGATGGTATGAGCAGACGCGTCCTGATCGTCGGCGCCGGTGGATTCGGACGTGAGATTCTCCACTGGCTCGACCTCGCGCTGCAGGCCGGTTCGCAGCCAGACTGGCGGGTCGGCGGCTTTCTCGACAGAAATACAGGCGCGCTCGATGGCTTCGATATCGACCTGCCAATCGTTGGCGATCCCGCGACGTACCAGCCTCAGCCCGACGACCTCTTTCTGAGTGCGATCGGTGCTCCTCAAACAAAGCTGACTGTGTGCCGACAGCTGGCTGAACGCGGAGCCGACTTTCCGGCCTGGGTTCACCCACTGGCGTCGCTGGGAGCCCGCAGCCGACTCGGTCGCGGCACACTGCTGCTGCCGAATTCCGGAGTCTCGGTCGACGTGACGATTGGTGAGTTTGTCACGCTTAACTGCCGGTCGGTCGTCGGACACGACGCCGTGATCGGTGACGGCTGCACGCTGAACTCGTTCGTCGATGTTGCCGGCGGCGCCGTTCTGGGAACCGGCGTGTCCATCGGAAGCCACGGAGTGATCGCACCACGAGCCAGGGTCGGAGATTTCACGACAGTCGGTGCGGGAAGCGTTGTCGTGCGGCGAACAAAACCCGGCACGACTGTTCTCGGAGTTCCTGCCAGGCGGCTCGATTTCCCTGCCGAACTTCCTGTTCCAGTAGAGCAACGCCGGTCTGCCTGACTTGCCGGGGCCGAGGCCGGCCTCAGACACTACGCCGGTTCAGCCAAACATTCCTCATCGATTTGTGCCCTCACTCACGTTCGTCCTGAAAGCCACAGGTTTCCCGTGTCGACTCGCATTGCGGCCATTGAATACACCCTGCCGGGCGAGCTTCTTGGCAACGAAACGCTTGCCGCTCTCAGCGACCGCTGGACTCCCGAACGAATTCGCGCGAAGACCGGTATCGACACTCGTCGCATCGCGCCGAAAGGAACGTCGTCCGCCGACCTGGCAGTCGAAGCAGCAACGAAGCTGTTCGAGTCGTCGGTAGTTTCGCCGGAAGATGTCGACTTCATCCTGCTCTGCACGCAAACGCCCGAATACTTTCTGCCGACGACCGCCTGTCTGCTGCAGGAACGTCTCGGCATCCCGACGACCGCCGGAGCGCTCGACTTCAATCTCGGTTGCTCGGGATTCATTTACGGGCTCGGGCTGGCGCACGGCCTGATCGAAAGCGGCCAGGCGAACAACGTGCTGCTGCTGACAGCGGAAACCTATACGCGGTTCATCGGCGACCTTGATCTGAATGTCCGGACGATTTTCGGCGACGCCGCCGCGGCGACGCTCGTCCAGTCGAGCGATCCCGCTGACGCGAACCACGGCGAGATTGGCCCGTTCGTGTACGGCACAGACGGTCGCGGTGCGGAGAATCTGATCGTCCGGAAGGGAGCGTTTCGGGCCGTTGCCGACGCGTCTGAAGCAACAGACGAGGCAGTCGATTCCGGGCCGCCGCGTCTGTTTATGGACGGACCGGAAATCTTCGTGTTCACACTGACGACGGTGCCTCAGCTTGTGGAGACGATTCTCACGCGGACCGGCCTGTCGCTCGACGAGATCGACCGCTTCGTCTTTCACCAGGCGAACGGCCACATGCTCGAACACCTGCGGAGCAAGCTCGATATCCCGCCGGAGAAGTTCGTTGTCGAGATGTCCGACTGTGGCAACACCGTGTCGTCAACGATTCCGATCGCTCTGAAACGCGCGACTGAGAGCGGGCAGATTCAGCCCGGCCAGCGGTTGCTGCTGGTCGGCTTCGGAGTCGGCTATTCGTGGGGCGCGACGGTCGTTCGCTGGAATCCAGCCGCGATCGAGTGATGCTGCTGTCGCGGATTCGGTCTCGACGCCATCCGCGAATTCGCAAATCATCCGCGTCCGAGGCATTCCGCGCGTCGCGGTCAGAGGGGCGATTCAGAGGCGGGATTGCTGTATTTCAGGGAGGAAATCAGACATGGCTGTTGCAGAAGTAAATGGCGTGCGCATCGCCGGTATTGCGTCGACCGTACCCGAATCGACGATCACTCCGGAAGACGACAGTCGGCACTTCGGCGAACCGATGGACAAAGTCGCGGATTCCATTGGCGTCTGGAAACGGCACAAAGCTCCGGCCAACGGCTGCGTTTCCGACATGTGCCAGTTCTCAGCCGAACGGTTGCTCGAACAGCTCGACTGGGATCGCGAGACCGTTCAACTGGTCGTCTTCATCAGCCAGTCCGCTGACTACATCCTGCCGGCGACGGCCTGCACGCTGCAGAATCGGCTCGGCCTGTCGACGCAGTGCGCGGCCTTCGACGTCAATCTTGGCTGCTCGGCATACCCCTACGGACTTTGGCTGGCGTCGCAGATGCTGACCTCGTTCCGTGGTGGCGGTCGAGCATTGCTGCTTGTCGGCGACACCGCGACGCGAAACCTCTCGCCTCAGGACCGCTCGACGATTCCACTGTTTGGAGATGCCGGCACCGCGACGGCGATCGAGGTGTCAGACGACGCGGCACCAATGCAGTTCGTTCTGGGAACTGACGGCGCGGGAGCGCCGCACCTGATGATTCCGGCGGGCGGGCACCGTCTGCCACGATCTGCAGAAACGCGGATCCCGCACACCTGCGCCGACGGGATCGTTCGTTGCGACGAAGACGTTCATATGAACGGTGCCGAGGTCTTCGCTTTCTGCCTGCGGGAAGTGCCGAAGCTGATTAAGGCAACGCTGGCGGCAGCAGACAGCACGGTCGACGACTTCGACGGAATCGTGTTCCACCAGGCGAACACGTTCATGATGAACCACCTCACGAAGCGGCTGAAGGTCCCGGCTGAGAAGTTCCCGCTGGCGCTGGCACGCTATGGAAACACGGCGTCGGCGTCGATCCCGCTAGCGATCAATGACCACTGGGGCAGCAGCGCCGGCCCGCAGGATCTCCGGCTGCTGATGGCCGGCTTTGGAGTCGGCTGGTCCTGGGCATCGTGCTCCGCGGATTGCCGAGGCATTGTCATTCCAGAAGTCCTGACGATGTCCAATGAGGCATTTCCGCAGATGGCTTCGTCACGCGAGGCTGCCTGAGGCGAGTCCCGCTGAGCTTTGATTCCCGCAAAAGACTCCGCGACCGGGGGAAACGGTCCGTGAGGAGACTGGCATGATCAACCCGATGGAACTGACCGGGCGAACGATTCTGGTGACGGGAGCGTCGTCCGGAATCGGTCGCGGCGTTGCAATTCATGCCGGAAAGCTGGGTGCGAAGGT
>JAPOLP010000886.1 GCA_029977045.1 Planctomycetota bacterium | reverse complement strand
TCCTGCTGGCTCTGAGAGCCAACCACAAGCCGGCGGCTGCGCTGATGATTGCGCACTTCCTGGCGGTCTGTACGACGACCGTGCTGATGCTGAGTTTCCAGTACGTGCCGTACGTGATCTGCGCGGCGATCGCCGATTATCAGCTGCGACTCAACGCGCAGGCTGAGCAGCAGCAGCGAACAGTGCAGCGACGTCCGGTTGGCGGTCGGCGGCTTTCGCTGGGTGGCGACTCAGCCCTGCCCGCGATGCAGTAGCCGAGAGGGATATCGCCATGCCCGACCTGTGTCTGCATCACGTTGGCTGTGCTGTCTCCTCGATCGAGGAAGGCCTCAAGCCGTATCGGGACGCGCTGGGATTCTCGCGGATTTCGGAGATCATCACCGTCGCCAGCCAGAACGTGCGCGTCTGTTTTGTCGAAACCGCACCGGGCGTCTTTATGGAACTGGTCGAGCCGACTGCTGACGACTCGCCGGTGGCTGGCTTTCTGAAGCGACGGCAGTACTTCTATCACGTCTGCTACAGCGCTCCGGACGTCGTGGTGACCATCGAGCAACTCGAAACCAGAGGCTTCCGCCGCCTGTCGATCTTCGATTCAGAAGCCTTCAACGGAACCCCGTGTGCCTTCCTGCTGAGCCCCGAGATGGCTCTCGTCGAACTTTGCACCGCCGAGGCGTTTACGCTGCTCGGCCCGGCACCGTAGAACGGAATTCATTCCGTTCCCTGTTCCGACCAAACGGAATGAATTCCGTTCTACGATTGCTGCTGCTTCACGTGCGTGCTTCCGCCATCTGATCAGCTTCGTAGAACCGGTTGGCGACGACGTGTTCGAGGCAGAAGGCGGCGATCAGGATGGCGAGGATGATCGGAAACACTTCGACGCCGAGGCGACCGGCGTTGACGGTTCTCGTCAAGGCGTCGGTGTTCTGAGCGACGCTGTAGCGGTCCTCGCCGAACATCGTGTTCAGGTCGGTCTCCGTCATCCGAGTAAAGTTGCTCTCGCCGGATGGCGGGTTGACCGAGAAGCCGATTTCGTACGGGTGGTCGGGGCTCGCGGAACGCACGGTGAAGTGGCCAGTCTCGTCGACGGCTGTCAGACGGATGAACCTTGTGCCGTTTGGCAGCGTGTCTCGCGTTTGAACACCGGATGGCTTGCGGAGCAGGTAGCTTGTCAGTGACGCCTCGCGGTCGATCGGCAGAACGATGTCGGCACCGGCTTCGACGTTGAAATCTGCCGAGGAACGGCCAGAGAGATACTGGACTGACTGGTCGACGAGCATCATGAATGGCACCTCGAGCGCCAGACGGTTCCATTGGCGATTGAGGTCGAACTCGATGTTCCCTGCCGTGGCGAACAGCAGCGAGCGACCGGCGCCGTGTCGGCGTTCGACGAGTGCCGGCAGTGCTTCCGAGCCGGTGAACCGGGCGATGACGTTCGCGTCGTCTGCTGCGGCGAGCTTCCAGTAACGCCAGACGGGCAGCCTCGCGACCTGGCTACTGAGTCCCTGGACGGCGAAGTCCTGCAGCACCGGATGCGAAGTTTCCTTGACGTCGATGCCGACCGGCGGTCGGGCGTTGAGCGGCGTGAGCAGTTCGGCGGGCAGAAAGCTCTGAGCTGCTGCCGAGTTCCAGGCGACGCTGCGGATGCCGGGTCGGGCTCCGGTATCGTCGGAACCGAGAAACGCCATCAGGCCACCGCCGCTTTCAACGTACTCCGCGAGTGATTGCCAGGCGGCCTCGGTGGGTGACGGCACGTTGACCAGGAACACGACGTCGGCGCTGTCGAGCGGAGCTTCGGTAAGACGGCTCGCCGGCAGAAACGTCACGGGATAATTCCGACTGCCGAGCAAAGTGACGAGTTCGTTGGCGTCCGAGTCGGCGATGCTGGCTGGTGAGTCGTCGCGGGCGGGAGCGACGACCAGAGTTCGCAGCGTTGGCTGCGTGCCGATCGAGAACCAGAGTCGGTCGTCAATCGGCAGCGGATCGCTGGAGACGAGTTTGAGTTGGCCTCGCAGCGCGCCGGCCTCGCTGGTTCGCGTGCCGAACTGCACCGAGACGGCTTCGTTGCCGGTCAGCTTGATGGCTGTCTGATCGCGTTTGACGAACTCGCCGGCTTGGTTTTCGGTGTGCAGTTCGACGGTGACGGACTGCTCGTCAATGCCGAGCGATGTCAGCTTTGCCTCAACTTTGACGTCCTGGTCCGGCGAGGCTTCCTGCTGCGACAACTGCAGATCGGTCAGTGACAGGTTGACCGGTGAAGGGGCTCCGACATCGATCAGGTAGACGCTGGCCCAGGGCAGACGATCGAGTTCGTCGCGCAGCAGCTTCGCGCTGTCCGTTCGCCAGGCGGAGGTGGCGAGGTAAGTGAAGACATAAATCTCGCGGACGAGTTTGTCGGCAGCGTCACCCTCAACGGTATCGAGCGACTGGCCGGCTTCTTCGAGTGTCCGGCGGCGGTCGTCGTCCTGCAGACGCAGGGCTGCTCGCAGTCGCTCGTTGAGCGGGTGAGCCAGTGGCCCGGTCTTCAGGGCGTCGAGCCGATCGACGGCGGCCGAGCGGTCGGCGAGAAACGGAATCGGAGTTGTCGTCGAGCAGTCAGCAATGGCGATCCGGCTGCCTCGCGGCAGTGACGAGAGGTGTTCGGCGGCGATGTTCCGCGCGACGTCGAGCCGCGTCAGGTTCTGCTGCCGGTACTCCATGCTGAGCGACGTATCGAACAGCAGGACAGCGGCGACGGGTAGGTCCGGAGTGACTTCCGGCAGCGGAGCGGTGATCTCACCCGCGACTCGTTTCTGGTAGGGCAGGGCGACCAGCAGGGCGAAGAGCAGAAACGCGGCGGCTCCGAGTCCGCCGCGCAGTGTCGTTCGACGGTTCGCCAGTTCGTGATTGGCCAGCGGTTGCTGCTTCCAGCGGTGCATAATGCCGAAGTAGGCTGCCAGCGCGACGGCGGCGATGCCGAGCAGCGTTGCCCATTCGCGTCTGCTCAGCGAGTAGTTTGCGGCGGGCAGCGACGGACGGATCAGTGCGCCGACGATGACCAGAACCACCAGCGTTCTCAGCAGCAGCAGCCAGAGGTGCCGCAGCCGGATGCGACGCACATTCTGCCGCTTGCGATTCTGAATCAGCCGCAACGCCGGAAAGACGACGCGTTTTGGCTTCGTCTTCATCAGCAGATGCAGAACGAC
>JAPOLP010000203.1 GCA_029977045.1 Planctomycetota bacterium | reverse complement strand
CAACGAATTGCGGCTATCCTGCTGAGCGGGGCAGTTGATCAAGCTCAGGAGTTTCCGATGTCCAATCTTGTCTGCGTGAAGACCTTTGCGGATCGACTGCAGGCTGACATGACCAGGTCATCGCTCGAAGCCAACGGCATCACCGCTTCCGTTTCCGCCAATGACAGGGGTGGAATGCGCCCCGATCTCGCTTTCACATCCGGCGGCGTGAAACTGTTCGTCATTGACGAGAATGCCGCCAAAGCGCTGGAAGTCCTGAATGACGACGTGATCGGGGACGAGTGACCCTCTCAGTGTATGGAGCTCGGCGGTCCCGGAAGCGGAAGTGCTGAAGCGACCGCCGGAGTCAGCTGCGAAACGTGCCCACGGGAGCCGCGACGGAGCTGGCCTCAACGCGCCTGCGCCACATGACGAACTCGCGCGATCGTTGCAGCGTGTGCCTCGATCCGCGAGGAGGCGGGGCGGCAATCATTCGTTTCGGCAGAAATTCGGCTAACGATCGTCACCCCGGCAGCCGACTCTATTGACGTCCCTTGTCCAGAAATTAAACTGCCGCCCCTCACGAGAGCCGCAAAAGGTCTCGTGCAAGCCGTAAGGCCCTGTAGCTCAATTGGTTAGAGCGCCGGACTGTCGATCCGGAGGTTGCGGGTTCAAGTCCCGTCGGGGTCGCTCAAAAGCCTCGTTGCCACACACTGGCAGCGAGGCTTTTTTCGTAGAGTCTTCTGGGATTCAGTGCTCGCCTTGTCCTCGTTCGAGGTCTCAGAAGGCGAACCCTCCGGACCGCCCAGCGTGACCGGAATGGACTCTGATTTCCCCCCAGTTGCCAGCATTCGGGGGAAACAGTGGCGGAACAATTCGCAGTTGGTTTTACCCGTTCGTTCCGTTGGCTGTGAGTTCGGGGCGGTCAGCCGAGTGTCCCGCCCGCGCTGTTCTATCGATGTGCCGGAAGGGCAACGCTGACCAGAAATAGAGTTGGATTCGGAAGCGATATCGCCAGACTGTTGTGCGGAATCTGCGACGAGCGTCCCTGAGGTTGGGGTTGAGAGAATTGGCAACCAATTTCCGGAAGCTGTTTCCGCCGCGTCGCTGATTGTCCGGTTATGAGTCGATTTCGGCAGTGGCGTGATGACGGACAGGCGTCCTCAACCTGGTTTTCTCGGTCGGCAGAGGATCGCACGGCGGCGGTTCCTGGAGATTGGCGCTTCAACTCCATTCGGCCTGTCGCTGCCGCAACAGCTTTTCGCGGATGATTCATCAGCACGATCCTCGCAGTTGCACTTTGCTCGGGCGAAGTCCTGTGTGGTGGTCTTTTTATGGGGAGGACCAGGTCAGCAGGACTTGTGGGATCCAAAACCGGAAGCTCCCTCAGCGGTACGCAGTGAGTTCCCGCCGATTTCGACGAGCGTTCCCGGTGTTCACCTGACGGATCAGCTTCCGCATCTCGCGCGGCAGGCAGAGCGGTTCACGATCGTGCGGTCGGTCACGCATCGCGATTTCGAGCATGGGTCGGCTGCATACACCGCACTGACCGGGCATCCGCACCCGCTGCCGGGAACCAACACGACTGCTCGCCCTGATGACTTTCCGACGTACGGTTCGGTCGTGACCAGACTGAAGCCAACGGACCGTCCTGTGCCTGACTTCGTGGTGCTCGGTCCTGTGATGCATCAGGGCGCACGACCGCCGCTGGCCGGTCAGAACGCAGGCTTTCTTGGCCCCGGATATGACGCGTTCCGGATCCCGGACGATCCGTCGTCGGCTGATTTCCAGGTTGACGGAGTCGCTCCGCTGCAGGGACTCAGCGACGACCGCTATGCAGCGCGGCAGCAGCTGGTCGGAAGTCTCGACGACCGGCAGCCCTCACGCGGGCCGCACGCTGACGGACTCGATGAACTGTACCGTCGAGCCTTCGGGCTGCTGGGTTCCGAACAGACGCGGCGAGCCTTCCTGCTCGACGATGAGAAAGCACACACTCGCGATGCATACGGTCGCACAAGGTTCGGACAGACTCTGCTGCTGGCCCGTCGGCTGGTCGAAGCCCAGGTGCCGCTGATCACGCTCAACTGGTCGAAACTGAACGCGGACCAGTGGGACACTCACAAGGACAATTATGGTCGACTGCGGAAGATGCTGCCTCCGTTCGACCGCAGCCTCGCGATGTTTCTGCAGGACCTCGACGATCGCGGCCTGCTGGATGAAACACTCGTTGTCTGTCTGGGAGAATTCGGACGGACGGCGAAGGTCAACAAGGACGCCGGACGCGATCACTGGCCGGACTGCTATTCGATGCTGCTGGCAGGAGCCGGCATTCGACGTGGAGCTGTGTACGGAGCCTCGAACCGCACCGCGTCGTATCCGGTTGAGAACGATGTCGCTCCGTGGGACATTGCCGCCACGATGTTCCACCTGATGGGCATTGATCCGCAGACGCATCTGATCAATCGGCAGGGCCAGCCAGTTGCGGTCGCAAAGGGGCGTGTTGTTGCAGACATCCTGTCCTGACAGTTTGAGTACGGCTGACGTCGATTGCGGAACTGGCTGATGCGGCCAGACGAGTTGATCGGCCTCGCCGCCTGGAGCAGAACAATTCCCGTGAGTGACTTTCCATTTCCGATCTGCCGCTCGTTCGCAGGCGTGCTGCTGCTCGGATTGAATCTCGTTCTGAGTGGCCAGTCATCGTCGGCTGCCGACTGGCCACGTTGGCGCGGGCCAGCGGGGACGGCGATCTCCGCAGAATCAGATATCGCGACATCCTGGCCCGAAGGAGGCCCGCCGCAGTTATGGCATGTCAGCGGAATCGGTGAGGGCTACGCCAGCGTTGTCACTGCCGACGGTGTGCTGTTCACGATCGGCCGTACCGGAGCTGATGTCTTCTGTGTCGCGCTTTCCGCGGATTCCGGACAACTGAAATGGAAGACGAAGATCGGTACGACGTCTCGCAACGTCATGTCGACTCCGACCGTTCACGACGGGCTTGTCTACGCACTGGATCCGGACGGCGAGCTGAGTTGTCTGACAGCAGACCAGGGATCGATTCGCTGGCAGCGCAGCTTCGTCGATGACTTTGGCGGTCGTCTGATGTCTGGCCGTGGCTACGGCGAGTCACCGTTGATTGATGGCGATCGGCTGCTGTGCACGCCTGGCGGGGCCGATGCCATGATCGTCGCTCTCGACCGACTGACAGGAGAGACGATCTGGAAATCGCCGTTCCCGACAATGGACGGCAAGGGCCGGGACGGAGCGGCATTCGCGTCACTCAACATCGCGGAAGCTGCCGGTGTTCGCCAGGTGGTGCAACTGACCGGCCGCGGACTTGTCGGTGTCGACGCCGGCGACGGTCGGTTCCTGTGGAGCTACGGCGACATCTCGAACCAGACAGCCAACATCCCGACGCCGGTCGTGCAGGGCGATCTGGTGTTCTCGGCTAATGGCTATCACGCGGGCAGCGTGCTGTTGAAGATTGAACCGGACTCAGGCTCCACTGGCGTCAGGGCGACTGAAGTTTACCGGTTACGAGGAAACCGCTTTCAGAACCATCATGGCGGGTTCGTTCTCCTCAACGGTGACATCTTTGGCGGTCACGGAAGCAATAACGGGCTGCCAACCTGTCTCGATCTGACGACGGGAGAAGTTCACTGGAAGACCCGCGGACCGGGAACGGGATCAGCGAGCGTCGTCGCTGCGAACGGGCATTTGATCTTTCGCTATCAGGACGGACTGGTGTGCCTGATCGAAGCGGCGGGCGACGAGTACCGCCTGAAAGGATCGTTCCAGACGCCGTCATCAGGTGGCGACAGTTGGTCTCATCCAGTGATTTCCGATGGCAGGTTGTTTCTGCGTGAGAAAGACCATCTGTGGGCATACGACATCCGCCGCTCAGCAGAATCGATGACAACCAGGCCGCTCCGTCAGCTTCAGGAAATGAAGCTTGTGCTGGACGGTGCGCGAGTGACGATGCTCGCTGCTGAAAACAAGACAGAGTGGCCGGGCCGTCTCTACCAGTTTGCGTTTGACGCGACGGGCGGCGATCCGCTGCCGTTCGTGACGCTCGACAATTCGCACGTGTCTGAAGTCGGTGGGCTGAAGCCAGACGCCATGAATGTTCTGGAGCACATCGACCGACCGTTCGTGCTCAGTGTCGCCGGCACCTCTGTTAGCACGCCCGCAATCCGACAACTCGTCGAGCTGAAACACCTGATCGGTCTGGACGTCGGCGTCTGTCCGAGAATGACTGCGGAGAGCTTTGCAGCACTTACTGACGCAGCGAGTCTGATCCTGCTTTCCGTAACGAATACCGCCATCACGGATGACGATCTGGCCGCTCTCTCAAAGCTGCCTCAACTGACGGCCCTTGACGTGAGCACTTGCGACGGAGTCACAGATTCGTCGTGCGCGATGCTGGCGGTCATGACGCGGCTGCGTGGTTTGAGTCTCCGCAAGACAGGTTTCGAGAAGCAGCGCGTTGGCAATGCTGGACTTCAGCAGCTGACAGCGCTTTCGCGGCTGGAAGTTCTGGACATCGAAGGCAATGCCGTAACCGACGACGGTTTGAAGCTGCTGGCTCCATTTCCTGAACTGCGTGAACTGAACCTCAACATTCTCCCGCTGACGGACCAGGGACTCACGCATCTGCCGGCCACCCCGAAGCTGCGGTCGCTGAGCATTCGCTATTCCGAAGGATTTGCCGGAGTCATCGTCACGAATGCTGGCGTTCGATCGCTCGGACAATTGACGCAACTGACGTCGCTGAATCTCACGGGAGCAAGACGGATCACTGACGCCTGCCTGCCAGACCTCATGCGCCTCGGCCAGCTGCAGCAACTCAACCTGTCGGCATCCGGGTTGACAAGTGATGGAATCGACCGGATCCGGAAGGCGTTACCAGACTGCCGTGTGCTCGCGTCGGTCAAAACGAGCGGCGACTGATCAGGTTCTCAAACGGCGTCGCCGCGTGTCGCTGCGCCACACTCTCTCTGTATCAGTTGAGATCCAGTCTTCAGTCCCCCGTGTGGTCAGCGACGGAAGACTTTCACCTGTGGCTCGAAGGAAACGTCGTCATCCAGGGGAAAGAGCGGTCGGCTGCAGATCGTATGGCCAAGGCTCTTCAGGTTGGCGCTGGTGGAACCGGGGGCGTCAACGTTGATGACTCTGGCACACCAGTCGGAAAACATCTGTGGTTCGCAGTGCGGCGATTTGACAACGACCACGTCGAATCGCTTCGGATCCTGTCCGTGAGCGTAAAACCACGAGCGGTCAAACAGGCTGACGGGTTTCGTACCGACAACTAGTGTGAGACGACCGGCCTGAAGAACGACCGTGTCTCCTGAGTCCCAGTGCCAGCCGAATGACTCGCTGCGGAACTTTCCGTCGGAAAGCATGCGAACCTGAGCTTCAATCTGGACCGGTTCGAATCGTTCTCTGTCGAGAGCCCCGCCGATGGGCACAGTGATCGTCGCTCCGATGCCAGCTTTCAAAGCAACCTGCACGGCTGCGGGATCGACAACGGGAATCAGGGCCGACCCGGCGTAATTCTGCCGCAGCAGTTCCGCCAGGATGGCGTTGCTGTCCCCGGATGCGCCTGAGCTTGTCGCGTCGGCAGCATCGATCAGAGCCACCGTTCCTGACTGGACTTCAGCAGCCTGACGAACGGCATCAGTCAGACTCGTCAGCGGCACCTGCATCTTCTCGTGGTGTTTCCAGAAAATGTCGGCCAGACGCAGCGCGTGTTCGCACGCGGTCGATTCGTCATCGTCCATCACGACAATGCTGCGCGACATCAGTTCCGGCACGTCTGTGAATGGATTGCCCCACATCATCGCCGCTGCCAGGCCCGACTCGGATGCCTCAATCTGCTTCGCAAGATCAATGCATTCGCGGATCGCGCCGGATTCCGTGATGAGTTCATCACCCCGAACAAGGGCCGGCACGTTCACTCGGGCCGTGACCGGTTTCACGTCTCCAGACAGAATCTTTAACAGGACGCGAGCCGCACGCGCACCGGTCTCGAAAAAATCGACGTGAGGGTATGTGTGATACACAACTGCGGCATTGCTGTGTGTCAGCATGCGGTCGGTGCAGATGCCGTGCAGGTCCAGCGAGATCACAATCGGGATGTCCTCGCCAAAAATGCGTCGGGCCTCCTGCAGCAGAAAGCCCTCGGGATCGTTCTCACCTTCAGCCTGCATGGCGCCGTGCAGACAGAAGTAGATAGCGTCGACAGGCCCGGCGCCGCGGAAGCTCTCAATAAACTCGCCACTGAGTCTGGCGAAGTCATCCGCAGCCAGGACACCTCCGGAGGTAATCGAACTCGCCCCGATGGTCGGTACGACTTCGACATCCGGCGAGGAATCGAAGACACTCAACGCCCCACCGATTTCCTCGGCGACCGTGCGGTGATAAGCGGTCATCGCCTCGCCCTGGACGACGCGAAAGTCGTCATAGTGGCTGAGAACCGGATTAAACGTCGACACTTCCTGTTTGCACTCAGCGATGAGAATTCGCGGCATTGGTCGTAGTCCTGCTGAGGGATCGCTTTCTCTGTGACCTGCCCTCCGAGGCGGGGCGAGCGTGCCAGTCAAACTGTCACGTCGAGCTGGTCGCTTAATGCTGGGTTATCGAAATGACAGACGCCAGGCAAGCGGTTCACCGAATGTCGCTCGTGGTGGACGAATACCATTCCGATCTTCTGGCCAGGAAGCATGAACAGAAGAATGAGCAGCCGTAACGAGCCACGAGGAATCAGGGCGAGCAATGAGCCTTCCACCGAACTCTGAGCGGATCATGTTCCGGGCATGGCATGACGACGACGTGGCCGCTCTCCACGCCATCAATTCCGACCCGCAGGTGATGCGGTTTGTCGCCGACGGTCAGGGCTGGCCAATCAGCCGGACTCAGCAGTTCATCAAAGCTGCCAGCGACATGCTGGAGCAATCCGGGTTCTGTCAGTGGGCACTGATCGACAAAAGCAGCGGTTGTCTGATCGGGTTCTGTGGGCTTGTCGATACCGGAGATGTCCCTGAAATCGGCTGGCGACTGGCTCGTGACTACTGGGGCCGAGGTCTGGCGACTGAGGCCGCCGCTGCCGTTTTCGATCACGCGCGAGACACACTCGGACTTAGTCGCGTGATGGCAACCGTGCAGACAGAGAATGCCGCTTCTGTCCGAGTCATCGAGAAGCTCGGAATGACTCGCGACCGAACTTTCCAACGCGACGGACGCGAGGTCGCTGTCTATTCCTGCTGCCTGGCGTCATCGGTCAGGCCCCCTCGTTGATCAGTCGCTGTTTGGCCTTGCGGGACAGTTTCTTGATCTCCAGTTCTCTCTTCAGTGCCGCGCTTTTGGTTGCCTGGGCCTCCTGATAGATCAGAACGACCGGCAGCCGGTAGCGGGTGTAGCGCGACGCCGTTCCGGCATTGTGCTGTTTCAGACGCCGCTCAAGGTTGTTTGAGATACCCGTGTAGAACGTGCCATCGGCGCACTGCACGATATAGACAATCCACGTCGCAGAATTCTGAGACGTCTTCGAGTCTTTGGCTTTGACTGACCTGGCTGTCATTGTTGATTACCTGCTTCTTTCGGCGACGCATACTTCGACGTAAACACTATCTCACAGCCGGTCAATCAGATTCGCTTCTGCATCAATCCCGAACGCCTGCTGGTTGACATGGCGATTTGCCTGCCAGTTGCTGGAGCGTTCGGGCCGAATCGTGATTGGCGAAGTCACGGTTGTTGCTCCGACATGAACTCTGCAAAAACTTCACGTGGATTTGCGTAATTCCGGCCATCGGCAGTCGAAAGTGCCTACAGCGGCGTCTCGTTCAATCTGGATGCTGCTTCGAGTCGATCAACTCCGTCGCCAAGGAGCAGCTTTGCTCCAAAGATGAGATCGTTCATTGAGCCGGTAACCGAACGGGACAATGCCTTTGCAAAGTGAGGCGACGATGCAGAAACGACAGCGAGTTTGTTCAAGGCGAGTGGCTGTTGGTCGTGCTCCAGAAACTCTCTGATCGCTGAAACAGACCGCTCAATTAGAACGTCTCCATTAGTGATCCCGGCACCCGGAAGCAGGCAGGAGTAGAGCGACCTCGTGTTCGTCACGATCAGAAACTGCGTTCGACCGACGTTGAAGACATGGTACGACCAGTCCGCAAACGGATTTTCGTCGAGCGACAGTTCGGCCAGTTGACTGACCCTGGTCTTCCTGGCGAGTTTCTGCGAGAGGCGAAGGATCATCCCCGGCCACCTTCGCAGCAGGTCTCGCAGATCGTGTGACACCGTGAACACTGGAGCTTGGCTCGAATCTCGAACAGTCCGCCGCCGCACGCGGGACAGACGGGGCGGCAGGTGCTTGTTTTATTCTGGTCGTCATCGTTCTGCTCGGCCATTGAGTGTTCTCCATAAACCAGTCTGCGGTAGAGTTCATTTTGCCGCCGTCGAGATCAGTAACTCCTTCGCCATTCGGGACATGGCCTTGATTTCAAGTTCCCGTTTCAACGCCGCACTCTTGTCAGGCTGCGTTTCCTGATGGGTGAGTGTGACAGGCAGGCGGCTGCGAGTGTATCGGGAAGCCGTCCCGGCGTTGTGCT
>JAPOLP010000472.1 GCA_029977045.1 Planctomycetota bacterium | reverse complement strand
CTGCCGACATGCCTGATAGAACGCCGCGAGCCGGGACAGGTGAATCGACCGCGAAATCGGATGCCGCTCACCGGGGCAACGGTATTGAGTCTCCGCAGGCAGCTCAATCAGCGGCCCGGTCAGCGCAGGCCGGCACTTTTGCTCGCCATCGTCCGGCAGAGTCTGCTCGGTGTTCTCAGATTCCAGGTGAGTTGTCGCGTCCATGCTCAACTGTCGGGGAGAGTAGGGCCGGTTCCCACCGGCCGATCTGATGATGATTGATTCCCGCAAGACGGTGATGAATGATTCGCGGGAGCGACATGTGGCCGGTGGGAACCGGCCCTGCGTGACGTCGTCCGGCAGGGGACCTTGCGGGACGGGAATCCTAGTGCGAGTTGCTTTGGAGCCACCAGACGGATGCACGCGACCGAGTTTCTGCAGAAGCCCCCCGAAACACTGCCCGGCGTCATCGTGCTTGTCGGGGATGAGCGGACGCTGAAACTGGGCGTCGAACAGGCGATCGTCGCGGCTACGCTCGACGGCGAGGACGAAGCACCGACGAAATTCGCCGGGAAGGACACGGACCTCAAAACGGTGCGTGACGAGCTGCTGACAATCTCCATGTGGGGCGACCGTCGCGTCGTCATCGTCGAGGACGCCAGCGATTTCGTTTCAGCCAACCGGGCAAGCCTCGAAACCTACGCGGAAAAGCCGGCGAAGAAGTCGCTGTTGATCCTCGACGTCAAGTCGATGCCGAAGAACACGCGGCTGTACAAGATCGTCGACAAGTCCGGACTGGTCGTTGAATGCAGCGAACTGAAAGGCGCGGCACTGAATCGCTGGATCAGCGACACCGCCCGCAACGGTTATGACAAGTCGATCGATTCCGCCGCCGTCGGGCTACTCATCGAACTGGTGGGCGCGAACCTCGGGATGCTCGATCAGGAACTCTCGAAGCTGGCGTCGTACGTCGGCGATCTGCCGAACATTGATTCCGAAGCCGTCCGGCGGCTTGTCGGCGGCTGGAAGGCCGAGACAACCTGGGCGATGACCGACGCGGTCCGCGACGGACGGCTCGGCGACGCTCTGACGGCGCTCGACAAGCTGCTCAACAGCGGCGAGTCGCCGTACCGGATTCTGGGCGGTATCAGTTACGTCTTTCGGAAGCTGACCGTCGCCACGGAACTGTCGCGGCAGGGGATCAACCTGAAGGCCGCTCTAAAACAGGCCGGAGCGTTTCCGCACGAAGTCGACCCGGCGAGCGCTTACCTGCGCCGCATCGGTCGTCCGCGGGCCGAGCAGATCTCCAACTGGCTGCTCACCGCCGATACGTCGCTGAAAGGCGGCAGCCGAATCTCCGAACGAGCCCAGCTCGAACTGCTGCTCGTCCAGCTCGCCGGACAGACGCAAGTCGTCTGACGCGAAGCTGCAGGCAATGGTGTCCGGCACATAGTGGAACGTCTCGCATAGTTCGAAAAGTCGCCTGGCATCGGGACGACTTGCTGATCTGCCCTGCTTTTGTGGTCCGCCTGCAATGACTGACGGGCCTGTGACGCCTGCCGGCGCCAGCGAGCCCGGTGCTTCGCCGAATTTGTCACAAAATTCCGGCCTGTCACGAAAGATAGCGCAGGCTATGTGTGGAAAGAATGCTGCTTCAACCGGCTGGAGAATTCCGGCCAGCACTTCTGACAGCAGGCCGGCCATGGGAGGGCAGGCGGCGTCGGGAGGAAGCACTTCCATCCCACCACCACCTGGCTCTGACTTCGAGGAATCCTCCCGTGTATCTCGCATCGTGGCTGAAGAGCATCCGTAATCGAGTTTCCCGCAAACACCGCCGGCCCGTCCGTTCGGCCCGCCGCCTTCAGACAGAGGATCTGGAGAAGCGCACGCTGCTGACTGTCACTGGCGTTGCCGTCGGCACCGAATTGACCGTCTTTGTCGACTCGACCAACGCAATCACGGTGCAGCGGAACTCGGCAACGGACAACATCGAGATTCTGGAGAACGGCAAGCCAGTTCCCAGCGTCCCGCTGCTGAACGCCGACACGCTGACCGGCCTGCACTTCCTGGGCGGCGATCAGGACAACTCGATCAACCTGACCGGGCTGACGACGACGGCCTATCCGATGCTCACGACGATCACCGTCGACGCCGGGGACGGCGACGACGTGATCACCGGCAGCGACGCGTTTGCCGAGTCACTTGCCGGCGGCGACGGGCACGACACCCTCATCGGGAACGCTGGCAACGATACACTTGACGGCGGCGACGGTAACGACAGCCTGCTCGGCCTGGCCGGTGACGACTCGCTGATCGGCGACAACGGAGCCGACACGCTGGAAGGCGACACCGGAAACGACACGCTCGACGGCGGCGACGGTAACGACTCGATCCTTGCCGCGGCGGGAGACGACTCAGTCAACGGCGGCCAGGGAGCTGACGTCATTGACGGGTCGACGGGCAACGACAGCATCTCCGGGGGTTCGGGCAACGATACGATCACCGGCGACATCGGCGACGACACGGTCTTCGGTGGAGACGGTGACGACTCGATCCTTGGCGGCACAGGTGACGACTCAGTTTCGGGGGAACTGGGTAACGACTTCATTTCCGGCGAGGACGGTAACGACGCGCTCAACGGTGACGACGGCAACGACACGCTCCTCGGAGACAATGGCGACGACCTGCTGGTTGGAAACGCCGGAGACGATTCGGCCCAGGGCGGTGATGGACTGGACACGCTCATCGGTGGTGCCGGCAACGACCTGCTTGAAGGCGACTTTGAGCTGGGGATCGTTTCCGACAACGACGACGTCGTACGTGGAAACGGCGGACATGACACGCTCGTCGGTGGCGGCGGGGCAGACGACCTGGACGGCGGCGACGGAGATGACCTGATCTATTCCGGCGACGCCAGCACCGACCAGTTCGCAATCATCAGCATCAATTCTTCCGTGACGCTGACTGTCGATGCCATGGGCGTCACCACGGCAACGCTGACTGTCTCATTGCAGCGGCCATTCGCCACGACGGTCACGGTTGACTATGCCACCGTCAATGGCACTGCGGTCGCCGGTGTTGACTACGTTGCCACGTCGGGGCAGCTCGTGTTCCTGCCTGGAGTGACGAGCCAGAATATCGTCGTCACTCTGATCGACAATGGTCTCCCTGACGGCGACAAGGTATTTTCAGTTCAGTTGTCGAATCCGCTTCGCGGTGTCATTGGCATCGGTCAACTGAATGTCACGATCACCAACAATATTGACTGGATGGCGGCTGGCCCGGCCCCAAACACAAACGGCCAGGTCGAAAACATTGTGCCGGATGACCAGGTGGTCGGGGCAGTACATACCGTGCTGGCTCATCCGACAAACGCAGACATCCTCTATATCGGGGCGACTAACGGCGGCATATGGCGAACGAGTAACGCAACGTCCACATCTCCGACGTGGACGCCGCTTACGGATGATCTAACGTCTCAATCGATCGGTGCGATGACGTTTGATCTCAACAACCCGGATCGAATTCTGGCAGGCATTGGCCGGTACAGCAGTTTTGGTGGAGCAGGCGGCAGCCGCGACGGTCTGCTGCTCACACAGAACGGTGGAACGACCTGGTCACAGATCACCGATCCAATTCTGGTAGGTCAGAACATCTCCGGCGTCGTGATGCAGGGCAATGTGCTGCTGGCGTCAGCGAACTTCTTTGCCGGCCCGGGCGGATTGTTCCGTAGTGCAGACGGCGGCACTACCTGGACGACGATCGACGGGACCGGTGGGTTGCCGAACGGATCGATCCACGACCTCGTTCAGGATCCCAATACTCCAGGACGAATCTATGCATCGGTGGCCGGCGACGGCATCTACCGAAGTGATGACGCGGGCGTGACCTGGACGAACATCTCAGCAAATGACGCATCGACGACTGGCGTCAACGCCACGATTCAAGGGGGAGGCAACAACAACACTGAGATGGCGGTTGCTTCCAACGGGCGCCTGTACGCAGCGGTCATTATCAACGGCCAGCCTCAGTACATCGGATACACCGACGACGGAACGACGTGGGTTGCAATGGACCTCCCAACAACACTGGAGTCGAACGGTGATGTTGAGGGGCTAAGTCCGCGAGTAAAGCCGGGCGGCCAGGGAGCGATCCACTTTTCGATCGTTGTCGACCCTAACGATCCCAACACGGTTTACGTCGCTGGAGACCGGCAGGACTTCCCATTCCCGAACTTCCTCGGTGCTAACGACTTCTCGGGGCGTATTTTCCGAGGCGACACGACCGTTCCCCCAACGGGAGCAACGCCGTCACCTCAATGGGAACACATGACGCATCGAAATGACATTGCGTCAATTCCTGGCGGCGGCACGGCCAGCAACAGTGCGCCACATGCTGATTCCCGGGAAATGGTGTTTGATGCGGCAGGCAACCTGATTGAAACCGACGATGGCGGCATCTATCGCCGGACAAGCCCGCAGGACAACACCGGCGACTGGTTCTCGATCATCGGGAATCTGCAGGTCACCGAGTTTCACAACATCGCCTACGACACGGTCTCTGACATCATAATCGGCGGTGCTCAGGACACTGGAACTCCACAGCAGACAGCGACAGGAGCCCTTGTCTGGGAAAGTGTGTCGACGGCTGATGGCGGCGACGTCGCCGTTGACACGACAAGCATGCCGGGCTTCTCGATCAGGTATTCCAGCTTCCAGAACCTCGGTGCCTTCCGCCGTCGGACTTACGATGGCAGTAACAACCTGGTCGGCCAGGCATTCCCTGCTCTGATGGTAACCGGTGGAGGCGCAGCGTTTATCCCGCAGTTTGTGACGCCTGTCGTTGTTAACGAGGTGGACGGATCACGTTTGATCTTCGGCGGGGCAAACAACCCGTACGAGTCCATGGACCGCGGCGACACCATCGTGGAGCTTAACATTGGGGGAGGCGTCAATCAGGACGCAATCGCCTACGGCGGCACGCAGGGCGGCATCGCGAATCCGAACGTGCTTTACATCGGGTCTGGAGCCTCCGTTTTCGTTCGCACAAACGGAACCGGAGCGCCTGTCGTGGCTGCATCCTACCCCGGCGGTCGTGTGCGTGACATCGTGATGGATCCCAACGACTGGGCACGAGCCGTCGTCATCGATGCGAACAGTGTGTATCTCACGACAAACGCCGGCATGACGTGGTCAAACGTGACTGGCGATCTAGCCGACGTCGACCTTCGCAGTGTTGAGTTTGTCCCGGGGGCTTCAGGTGAAGACGCGGTTGTCGTCGGTGGCCGAACTGGCGTCACGCACATGTTCGTTTCTGATCCAGGAGTCTGGAGAACTCTCG
>JAPOLP010000451.1 GCA_029977045.1 Planctomycetota bacterium | reverse complement strand
GTGGCGACGACGGAGCCGCCGGCTTCGACCTCGACGCCATCGCCGCCGTGCACTCACGCCCGCGGCCAGCGGAGAAGAGGACCGTCTCCGAACAGTCATTAACGAAGCAGCAACAGGAGTAGCCTCGTGAGTGAGATTGTCGTTACGGAAAACATCACCGGTGTTGCGATGCAGCAACTTCGGGAAACGCACGATGTCCTGTTCGACCCGCAGTTGTGGCAGCGTGCTGACGACCTGGCTGCGGCGTTGCAGACGGCGAAAGCGGGCATCGTTCGTAATCAGACTCAGATAACTCGCGAGCTGATCGGGCAGGCGCCGAATCTGCAGATCATCGCGCGAGCCGGTGCGGGGCTCGACAATGTTGATACGGCTGCTGCTGCGGAAGCCGGCGTCGTTGTCAGTTACGCGCCGAGTGAGAACTCCGTCTCCGTCGCTGAACTCGTCCTCGGCCTGATGCTCAGTCTTGTCCGGCGGATTCCGGCAGCCTGGCAGGACACGCGGAGTGGCGGCTGGGACCGGGCAGGGTTTACCGGCGGCGAGCTGTTTCAGAAGACCGTTGGCATCGTTGGCCTGGGACGCATCGGCAGACTCGTCGCTCAGCGCGCTGCCGGTTTTGGAGTGACACTGATCGCTCACGATGACTACGTCGATCCCGCCGATCCGCAGATTCGCGACCTGAACGTCAAACTGGTGTCCCTGCCGGAACTTCTTGCCGTCAGCGATTTCGTCTCCGCTCACGTGCCGCTGACCGAGCAGACTCGTGGGATGTTCGACGCTCAGCTCTTTTCGCAGATGAAGCCGAACGCGTTATTCATCAATGCGTCACGCGGTGAGACCGTTAACGAGACCGATCTGCTGGCAGCCTTACGTGATAACCAGATCGCCGGCGCCGCGCTCGATGTTCGCTCGACCGAGCCGCCCGTCATCGGCGAATTCGAGAAGCTCGACAATGTGATCCTCACGCCACACATCGGCGCGTTCACTCACGAGGCTCAGGAACGCGTCGTCGAAACCGTCTGCCGCGACGTTGCCGCTGTGCTTTCCGGCGGAGAGGCGACGAGTGTGTTTCGCTGACGGAAAGGAGCTGCCGTAGCCGTAGGGCCGGTTCCTACCGGCCAGATAGTCGAGGAAGAATCGGCCGGTAGGAACCGGCCCTACTGGATGAACAGGAACTCGTTGGAGTTCAGCAGCGCTCGGCAGAATTCCACGAGGCCGGTTTGCTCGACGAACGCGACTGAATCCTGCAACTCGGCGGCGTCGGGTTCGCGACCGAAGGCGAGGCGGAATGCCAGACGGACCTGATTGGCAGACGCCTTTCCGGCATCGCGCTGCAGGCGTTCGGCAAAGTCCTTTGCCTGCATCATCACGAAGCCGCTGTTGAGCAGGTTGAGCGCCTGTAGCGGAGTTGTCGATCGGCTGCGGGCGGCGACGACCTGGCTGGCGTCGGGGCAGTCGAACAGGCCGAACACGGACTCGCGTTCCTGCCGGACCTTCGTCATGTAAATCATGCGGCGGAAGTCGTCCGGCGTGTAAGTCGTCTTTGGATGAAAGTGTCGCACGTTTTCCATCTCGACTTCAAAGCCGCTGAAACCGGGGCCACCCATCTTCAGGTTGATCTGCCCGGTCGCGGTCAGCATGCAGTTGCGCATTGCTTCAGCTTCCAGTCGCCTCGGCGGGAATCGCCACAGCAGCAGCGTGGCTCCGTCGACGCGGCGAGACTCTTCTTTGGGTTGGCTGTCCTGCTGCCAGGTCTGCGAGAGCAGAATCAGTCGATGGACGTGCTTGAGGGACCAGCCGCTGTCGACGAGTTCGCTGGCGAGCCAGTCGAGTAGTTCCGGGTGCGTCGGCGGCACGCCGTTCTTTCCGAAGTCACTCGGCGTCGCAACGATGCCTGTTCCGAAATGAAACTGCTACAGGCGGTTGACGATGACGCGAGCCGTCAGCGGGTTGTCCGGGCTCGCGACCCAGTCAGCAAACGTCAGCCGCCGGTGCTGCTCCGGTGAGTTGCGTTCGAGTTCGAGTGATCCAAGCACCGCGAGTGCGTCCGGCGAAACTTCCTCACGTTTCGCTGCCGGCTCACCGCGATAGAGCCGGTGCGTCGGTCCCGGCTGCGTGAACGTCCCCGCGTAGACCTGCTGCGTCGCCGCGAGCCGCTCGCGTTCCTTCTGAGCAGCTTCGAGTTCCGCCAGCCACTCGCGACCCTGCTTAGCCAGTTCTGGCGGTGCGGACTCGAAGCGGTAAGTCACCGCTCCGGTAGTATCGCTGCCGACGGGAAGCCGGTCCGCCGAGGTTGCAACAACCTGCCACTGGTCCGGCTCGGTCGCGACTTCGATGCGGTATTGAGTCGCCAGTCGGTCGCGGTATTTCAGCTCGCGATCGCGAGCCCACTCGACTCGGCTGATCGTCGCGGCTTCCGGCAGTTCAATCTGTACCCAGCCCTTGCCGGCCTCGTTGGAAATCCAGCTGCGACCGTTGCCGTACCGACCGTCGTTGATGTGCTCCAGCTTGTGGATCTCGTGCCCCCGCAGCGTGCTGGATGCTGTCGCCTTCGCTCCGAGGCTGGCCAGGGCGACGTTCTTTTCGCCCGAGAAAATTTCCAGTTCGTCGATGCAGGGCTGTGAGCTGTTCGTCGCCTCAATGGTGAAGCGAACGAAGCGAGCTTCGACCGGCGGGAAGTGATCGACATTGAGTTCTGTCCGCACGGCATCGCGAAACGCCGGTTTGAACGCGACGCCAGAGTCGGTGTCATCAGTGACCGTTTCCAGCACGAGAACGTCGGCGGTGATCGCAGTCTCCGTGTCGCCGCCACGCAACAGAATGGCTGTCTGCGGAGTGAACTCGTGAACGCCCGCGTTCAGCAGGCCGCTCCAGAGCGACTGGTTCGGAACCGGATCAGGTTCCTTGCCGGAGCTGACGACAGTGTCGTTGAGCACGTCCCCGCTCTGAGCAAACCGTTGCTGATCAACGCGAGCGATCTCGTGCTGATCATCTTTCGTTGCCGGATTGCCATCGCGATCGAGAACGAAGTGGGCGTCGCGTGTGTGAGTCTTGTGGCCGGCTCCCCAGGACAGCCAGACGCGGAAGCGGCCGCGGGCTTGAGGCCGGTAGACGCAGACGTCCTTGCCAGCAGAGTTCGACCACCAGGTGTACTGTCCGCCGCTGAGGTTGCTCATGCGGTCGTGAGAGCCGGGATCGCTGGCGAAGCCCTGCTGCGTGCCTGCGGTGTTCTTTCCCTGTCCCTTTGGTTCGACGAGGTACTCGACACCACGCTGTCCGGCTTCAGCCATCGTCGTGTCGTCGAGCAGTGTGAAACCCGAACCGCTGGCCGGGATGAATTGAGCGAGCTTTTCACGAAGCTGGCCGATGCGTTTCTCAGCCTCGGCAAGCTGCTGCTTCTGCTCGTCGGTGATCGGCAGAGCGCGATCGCTGTGCTGGACTCCGGCAAAGACTGCCTGCATCGAATAGAAGTCGGTCTGCGTGACCGGGTCGAACTTGTGGTTATGGCAGCGGGCGCAGCCGAGTGTCAGGCCGAGGAAGGCGGTGCCCGTTGTGTTGATCAGGTCTGAGAGTTCGTCCTGCCGTTGCATCAGCGTGAGATTGATGTCGGGGCTCTTCACCAGGTCGTGCGGGCCGGCGACGAGGTATCCCGTCGCGATCGGTTCGCCGAGTGCATCACCGGCGATCTGCTCACGGACGAAGTCGTCATACGGTTTGTTGTTATTGAGCGAGTCGATGACCCAGTCGCGGAAGTGCCAGGCGTTCGGGCGTTCGCGGTTGGTCTCGAACCCGTGCGTCTCGCCAAAGCGGATCAGATCGAGCCAGTGCTGCGCCCAGCGTTCGCCATAACGCGGACTGTCGAGTACTTCGTTCACGAGCCTCAGCCATGCGTCGTCAGACTTATCAGCGAGGAACACGTCAATCTGCTCGGGACTCGGCGGCAGGCCGTGCATGACGAGATACAGCCGCCGGATCAGAGTCCGTCGGTCGGCTCGCTCAGACGGCTGCAGCCCGTTCTGAGTCAGTGTTTTCAGAATGAACGCGTCGAGTGGTTGCCTCGCGAACGCGTCGCTGGACTCCGGCACGGTCGGACGCTGCACCGGCTGAAACGACCAGTGATCCGTCGTCGGTCGACCGTCGTCGCTGTTGAAACCGGGCATCGCGAGGCCCTGGTCGATCCAGCGTTTCAAGATCGCGACTTCGTCTTTTGTCAGCAGCGGACCTTCCGGCGGCATCCGGGTGTCGGGATCGTCTCCGGAAATGACTTTGAGCAGGTAGCTTTCGTCGCTCTTTCCAGCGACGGCAGTCGGTTCGCCGGAATCCCCGCCGCGAAGCAGTGCGGCCCTGGAAAGCAGATTGAGATTACTTTCCGGTTCTTCCGCTCCGTGGCACTCGACGCAGCGAGCCTTGAGGAGCGGCAGCACGTCGCGGGCGAAGTCGACGACGTTCGCCGATTTCTCTGGCGGATCGGAACTCGGTGGTTCGGCGGCCACACCAGTCGCCAGCGTTGAAAGCGATGCAGCGCAGAGCGTCAGGGAGATCAGCAACGTCAGGAGGGCAAGTCGACGGATCATGCGTCGCCTCGAAATCTGGAGGTGCGGCTGTGAAAGCCCGGCGGGAGAGGTACCGATCCTGAGCCATCCGGTCGAATGAATCAATGCCGCAGCGTGCTCGCTCGATCCCGTGTCCGATCGTGCGCGAATAACCGCCGTTTTGAGTACGCTGCGTCCCCGCGTCGCGGACGGAATCTGTCCCGCGTATCGAGCTTCTCAGTGATCCCGGAACCGCCATGTCGACTCCTGAAATCATCGTGCTTGGATCGGTCAACGTGGACCTCGTCATCCGTTCGCCGCAGTTGCCCCGCGCGGGCGAGACGGTGCTGGGCGGAGCGTATTACGAGGCCGCTGGCGGTAAGGGAGCCAATCAGGCTGTCGCGGCGGCGCGAGCTTCGGCTTCCGGCCCGGTTGGGTTCGTTGCAGCCGTCGGCAGCGACGATTTCGGTCGGAGATGCATCAAGCAGCTTCGCGGTGAGAACATCCTGACGCAGCACATCCGGATGATTGAGGGGGCAGCGACCGGCGTCGCTCTGATCATGGTCGACGAACGCGGCGAGAATCAGATCAGCGTCGCTTCAGGAGCGAACGCGCTGCTGACGCCCGACGACGTCTCTGCGGTCGCTGACGAATGGTTCGAGTCAGCAAGAGTCTTCGTCGCCTGTCTCGAATCGCCGATCGAGACCGTTGTCGCGGGCCTGCGCCGCGCGAAAGAACACGGTCTGACGACGGTCCTGAATCCTGCGCCAGCGTGCGAGGAAGTCCGAAATCCCGACATCCTGAAACTCGTCGACGTGCTGACTCCTAACGAAACCGAAGCAACGTTTCTCAGCGGTTGGGACGTGCTCGAAGATCTGGAAGACGTCTGCATCTGGTGCGAGCAACT
>JAPOLP010000113.1 GCA_029977045.1 Planctomycetota bacterium | reverse complement strand
TACCGCAAGGCCATCACCGGCATCAAACCCGCCGAAGCCGACAAGCCGCACCGCAAACGAGACAAGGCTCGTGCCGAAGCCAGTATCGCCGCGATCAGGTTCTACACGCTCGATCCGAAGCAGGTCCGCGACGGCACTTACAAAGCCAGCAGCATCGGTTACGAGGATCAGGTCCACATTGAAGTGGTCGTCAAGGGCGGCGTGATCGAGTCAGTTCGCGTGACGCAGCACCGCGAGAAGCAGTACTACTCGTCAATCACCGACACACCACGCAAGATTGTCGAGCAGCAGACGGTGGCCGGCATCGACGCAACCAGCAGCGCGACGATCACATCCGAAGCGATCATCAACGCGACGGCCAGAGCACTCGCCGACGGACTTAAATAATGCGAGCCGACTGGTTCCTGCCGGTCCTGCGCACGCCGAAACCAGATCGGCCCGAGCGTCCCGTCGGCCTGCCGGCTCGTCTCGCGCGAAAGCTGCTGCCCGCTGCGTGTTTCTCTGACCGGACAACCAAACGCTTTGGTCTGCTGAGGCGGTTGCTCAAACGACTCGGCCCGGTCTGGCTGTCGGCGCCAGTCCGACGCGTTGTGCAGAGCGTCTGCTTCTGCCTCTTCCTGTGGCAGTTCTTCGTGACGATCTGGCCGTACGACGCCGTGCCGTCACGCAGTTCCGGCAACTGGATTCCTGCTGAGTTCGACAGCGATCAGCGGTCAGTGACGCTGTTTTCCGAAACGGAAGACGCTGCTTCGGCTTTGCCCTTCGCAGCGGGTTCGACGTTATTCGTTCGCGATGACTCGCTCGGTCCTGATGTCTAGCAACCTGCGGCAACCTTTAAGCTGAGTCGCGCCGCAGCGGGAGAGGCGACACTCGACGGCTCGCAACTCGACGAGGCCGTTTTTGTCGAGCTGTCGCTGAGTCCCGGTCCGTGGTCACTGCACGAGACCCATCCCGCCGCCTGGCCATCGCACTACGCGGACAACCTGCGACGCAAAGAAGCCATCGCTGGCGAGCTGTTTCTGACGATCGATCCGCTGGTCAGTCTCTCGACCGCGGTTGCCTCGCGAGCGTGGGTCTGGTCGCTGAGCTGCGCGGCGGTCATCCTGGCGGCCTGCGTTTTCGTGCCGCGAGGCTTCTGCGGATATCTCTGCCCACTCGGCACGCTGATCGACCTGTTCGACTGGGCGATCGGCAAACGAGTCACGCGGTTTCGGGTCTCCGGCGACGGCTGGTGGGTTCACATCAAGTATTACCTGCTGCTGGGGATTCTCGTCGCCGCCTTCGGCGGTGTTCTGTTGAGCGGCCTGTTCTCGGCGATCCCGGTCATCACGCGCGGCCTGCTGTTTACTCTCAGCCCGCTGCAGACCGGAACCGCCACCGGCTGGCATCAGATGCCGCCGATGGGGGGCGGCCACGTCGTCAGTCTACTCCTGTTTTTCGGAGTGCTCAGCCTCGGCTTTCTGCGACCGCGGTTCTGGTGCAAGTACGTCTGCCCGAGCGGTGCGGTCTTCTCGCTGAGCAACCTGTTCCGCGCATCCGAACGCAAGGTCGAGACCTCGTGCATCCACTGCAACAAGTGCGTTGAGATCTGCCCGTTCGACGCGATCAAGCCGGACTTCACGACGCGAACAACCGACTGCACCTTCTGTCAGAGCTGCGGCGGAGTCTGCCCGACACACGCGATCAAGTTTGTTGGCCGCTGGGAAGTTCAGGGCCTCAAGCCAGAGAACGACCCGCCAACCAACGAGACCTCGCTCGGTCGCCGCGGCTTCCTGTCGGCATCCGTCGGCACGGCGAGCAGCATCGTCGGCGGACTGCTCGCGAGTACTGGCACAAAGGCATTCGGTGCAAATCTCGACGGCCACGGTCCGCGACCAGTGCGCCCGCCGGGCAGCGTACCCGAAGAGCAGTTTCTGCAGATGTGCATCCGCTGCGGCGAGTGTTTCCAGTCGTGCCCGAGCGACGTTCTGCAGCCACTGGGTTTTCAGCAGGGTCTCGAAGGCCTCTGGACGCCGCACGTCGTCGCCGACTGGGCGGGTTGCTCATCAAGCTGCAACGCCTGCGGTCAGGTCTGCCCGACCGGAGCAATCCGCTCGCTGCCGCTTGACGAGAAACGTCACGCGAGAATGGGCCTCGCGGTGATCAACAAATCAACCTGCCTGCCGTTTCATGGCGAACCCTGCCAGCTTTGCGTCGACGAGTGCATCGCCGCGGGCTACGACGCCCTCGAGTTCGTCCATGTCGGCACGGAAGTCGACGCCGCCGGCCAGCCAGTCGAAGGCACTGGAACGCTCGCCCCGCTGCTGGTTCCAGACAAATGCGTCGGCTGCGGCCTGTGTCAGACACGCTGCTATGCCATCAACGTTGTGTCGAAGCAGCTTCTCGACCGCTCGGCGATCGTCATAGAAGCCGGCAACTTTCACGAGGACCGCCTGATGTCCGGTTCCTATCGCGAACTTCGCGAGCTGGAATCACAATCCTCGCCAGCGAACAATACTGGTTCGGGAAGCTACCTGCCGGACTTTCTGAATGCTCCTGCTTCGGAAACTCCTTCATCGGAAAGAGACGCTCAATGAGCACGCACCGTCGACCATTCTCGGCACTGTCCCGTCGAACGTTCCTTCGTGCGTCGGGAGTGACGATCGCTCTGCCACTGCTCGATGCGATGCGGCCCGCAATCGGTGCCGAGAGTGCTGAGCCGCCTCGCCGAATGGTCGCCATCGAAACGAACATGGGCATCCTGCCTCAGTTCTTCTTCCCGGAGGGAGAAGGCCGCGACTACAAGGCCAGCCCGTATCTCGAACGGCTGGCGGCTCATCGTGAGCAGATGACGGTTTTCTCCGGCACGAGCTTTCCCGGCGTCACTGGCGGCCACACGGCAGAGCGCTGCTTCCTCACCGGGACGCCGCATCCGGATCGAGGCGGCTTTCGGAACGGTGTCTCGATCGACCAGTTCGCCGCCGAGCAGATCGGCAACCAGACACGGTATCCGTCGCTCGTCCTGGCGATGACAAACGAGAACCCGACGCTCAGCTACACCCGCAGCGGCGCCCCGATCCCCGCCGAAAAGAGTCCTCGCAAACTGTTCGAGAAACTCTTCGTGCAGGGGCGTCCGGACGAAGTCGAAGAGCGTGTCGAGTCGCTCCGGCAGGGACGCAGCACGCTGGACTTTGTCAGCGAGCAGTCAAAGCGGCTGAACAAGTCGCTGGCTCCCGCCGATCGCCGCCGGCTCGACCAGTACCTGACCGCCGTCCGCGAACCCGAACGTCGCCTGCACAGTGCTCAGGAATGGGAGTACCGCCCGAAGCCGACCGTCGACGCGAAGCCGCCCGAGGAGAACAACGACGCCCGGCAGTTCGTCGAGCGGACCGAGACAACGCTCGACGTCATCAAACTCGCACTGGAAACCGACTCGTCGCGGATCGTCTCGCTGTTCATCGACACGACGGTGATCCACAACATCACGCATCACGGCAACCGTCCGGAAGTGCTCGCTGAACTGCGCGGGCATGAGGAACGCCAGTTCGACGCGCTCAACAGCTTCCTGACTTCGCTGGCCGAGACGAAAGAAGCCGGCTCGACGCTGCTCGATCAGACGATGGTTCTGTACGGAACCTGCATGGGCAGCGCGAACTCGCATTCGAACGTCAACCTGCCCGCCCTGATCGCTGGCGGCGGCTTCAAACACGGCCAGCATCTGGCCTTCGACACGCAGAACAACTACCCGCTGTCGAATCTCTACGTCTCGATGCTCCAGCGTCTCGGTCTGGAAGTCGGCGAGTTCTCAACCGGCAAAGGCACCATGCGCGGACTGGAGATGGCCTGATGCAAAGCGGAAGTTCGAAAGCAACCTGGTCGGTACTTGGGATTGCGGTCTCGCTGCTCTGTCTGACCGAGGTCGCGTTTTCATCAGACGTCAGCGGGTTCGTCAAGAAACACTGTGCCGCCTGCCATAACGCGGAAACTCGCGAGGGCAGCCTCGACCTGACTGCGCTCAGGCCGGACTTCGTCAGCGAGGAAACGGGGCCGCGGTGGGTGAAGGTGCATGATCGAATCGCTGCCGGCACGATGCCTCCGAAGGATTCTGATCAACCGACGGCTGATGAACGCGACGCTGTTCTCCGGCAGCTCAGTGATTCGATCATCGCTGCCGAGCGGGCGGCGGCAAAGGACGCTCCGCAGCTTCGGCGTCTGACTCGCGGCGAGTACGAGAACACGATTCGCGATCTGTTCGACATGCCGGGCATCGCTCTGTCGGGGATGCTGCCCGCGGACGGTTCGGCGCACGGGTTCGACAAGCATCCCGAGGCACTCGATATCTCGCACGTCAATGTCGCGAAGTATCTCGAAGCCGCCGAGCACATTCTCGACTACGCGATCGCGACGCGGCCCGAGCCGCCAGTCATTCAGAAGCGGCGCATCTCGATGGTCAATCGCGGCGGCTTCGTCGCTCACGTCGTGATGAACGGTGACGGCGTGCTCCTGAAGAACAAGCTGCCCGATCCCGACTTCCCGCCGGCGGCCGAGCAGAACCATCTCGATCAAGGGGCTCACGAACGCTGGGGCTCGTTCGACAACAGAGCGACCGTCGGGCTGTTCCGGCACGAAGACGAATCGTTCAATCCATACTTCATCGAGCACGTCACGATTTACCCAGCCCGCTATCGAGTCCGCACGTCAATGTGGAGCTTCGGCTGGGATAAGGGTCAGGTCCTGCCCGGCCGGGGAACTGAGGCCGGGCGGCTGTCGGTCGTGCAGCTCACTGGCGACGGTCGCGGTGGCCAGCACCCCAGTTACGTGCTCGGCTACTTTGACGCCCCGGACACGAACGCTCGTGAACACGAAGTCGTCGTCTGGTTGAATCGCAACGAGATCATCGGCTTCAACACGGCTTCACTCGCCCCCGCCGCGAACTACTACAAAAAGCAGCGGGCGATGGAGTTCACCGGTCCGGGCATCGCCGTTGACTGGCTCGACATCGAAGGCCCGCTGTTTGAAACCTGGCCGCCACACGCCCACAAGCAACTGTTCGGCGACCTGCCGCTGGCTGAGTTCAAAGCCGACGAGCATCCCGGTGTGCGACAGCCACTACGCCCGCGAGTGCGCCAGCTCGGCGCCGGCCAGAATCGTCCGGATCCCGAACCCGGTATCTGGACTGTTCAGAGTGAGAAACAACTCGCCGACGCCGACCGTCTGCTGGCGAGTTTCCTGCCGAAGCTCTTCCGCCGACCGATCAGTGACGACGTTCGAGCGGAGTACATCGAGATTGTGAAGCAGCGTCTGGAAGCCGGCGACAGTTTTGAATTCGCGATGCGGGCCGCTTATCGCACCGCACTCGTCTCGCCGGACTTTCTGTATCACGTCGAACCGGAGCAGGCCCTCGACGACTGGGGACTCGCCTGCCGGCTGTCCTACTTCCTGTGGAACTCGTTGCCCGACGCGCAGCTCGCCCAGCACGCGGCGACTGGCGATTTGCGGAAACCGGACGTACTGCATGGCGAAGTCGAACGACTGCTGAGCGACGCGCGGTCCAAGCGCTTCGTCGACGACTTCCTCGGCCAGTGGCTCAAGCTGCGGCAGATCGCGGCGACCGATCCGGACAAGAAGCTGTATCCCGAGTTCAGCCCATACCTGCAGGACTCGATGGTGGCCGAAACGCGAGCGTACTTCCGCGAGCTGCTCGACAACGACCTCGACGCCGCCCATGTGACGAAGTCGAACTTCGTCATGATCAACGAGAAGCTGGCGAAGCATTACGGGATCGAAGACGTCACCGGCACCGGCGTTCGCCGCGTCGACCTGCCCGAGAACTGCCCACGAGGCGGCTTCCTGACGCAGGCGTCGGTGCTCAAGGTCACGGCCAACGGCACGACGACTTCGCCCGTGCCGCGCGGAGCCTTCGTCATGGATCGACTGCTCGGCGAACCACCGGAACTGCCGCCGTCGAATGTCGCGGCCATCGAGCCGGACGTTCAAGGAGCCACGACGATTCGCGAGCAGCTTGCAAAGCATCGCGAAGACCCGCAGTGCGCCGGCTGTCATGCGAGAATCGATCCGCCCGGATTCGCCCTCGAAGCCTTCGACGTCATCGGCGGCTTTCGCGACCGTTATCGATCGATTGGCGACGGCGATCCTGCGCCGCGCGGCGCAATCGACCCGTTCATCGGCATCAGCTTTAAGCTCGGCCCGAATGTCGATGCCAGCGGAAAAGTCGCCGACGGCCACTCGTTCGCCGACATCCAGCAGTTTCAATCACTGATCGCCACCGATCGAGCTCGCCTGCTGCGCAACCTGGCAAAGCAGTTCGCCGTGTACGCGACTGGCCGCACCGTTGGCTTTGCCGACCGGCCACAGATCGAAGCGATCGTTGCACGCACTGAGCAACGCGGCGGCGGCATCCGCACGCTGCTGCACGAACTCATCGGCAGCCCGCTCTTCTCCGGCGGCGAGTCCACGATCGACGAACCCGCCGGCACTCGTTCGGCTCAGCCAGGTTCAGGCAACGTCGCCGCAGCCGAACATCCCGACCGCATGATGATGGTCGCGTCGCTGCCCGACGTTGAGACACCCGTCATCGCCACGCCGCACGAGCCACCCGCTCCGACACCGACCTTCGGCGACGATCAGTTCGACGAGTCGCACGCCGTCACGCTGCGTGTCTCCAGCCTGTTCATTCCCGAACGAGTCGACGATCTCCGCAAGCTGCTCGTCGACTTCCCCGAGATTCGTCTGCGGTCTGTCGACTACAAAACGGCAACCGCCACATTTGCGTACGCCGCCGAGTCAGATCAGTTCCGCAATGCAAAGCCGGAGCAGATCGTCGAGCGAATCAACAACCGTGTCCGGCAACTGTCGCAGGGTACGTTCAGCGTCAAGTTCCCGAGCCCAATCCCGCACGACGAGCTGGAACAAATCAACTTCCCGATCGTCGGCCTCGACTGCAAAGCCTGCTCACTGGCCGTCGCGCAGATCCTCGAACGCGAAGAGGGCGTCGAACACGCCACCGCGAGCTTCGGCGAGAAACGAGCCACCGCCTGGATCGACCCGTCAAAGACGAACCGCGAAGTACTGACAGCAACTCTCAAACAACGAAACGTGACGCTCGACGCTAAGTAGAGCCCGTTCTTTACTGATTTCCTGCTTCCCAGGTTGCCAGCAGTCGCTGCAGGGTGCGGTGAACCTGATCGCTCTGCGACACGACCAGCAAGCTGTTTTCCGTCAGCGTCATTCGCCCACCAGGCTGGTCGTCGGATTCCCATTTGGCTCCCGCAATTGCCCGCACGGCGTCGAGCAGGTCTGAGCCTTTTAAACCAGTCCCTGGCAGCTTTCGCACGTCATAGACGGCGACCGGGAAGTTCCCAGGATCATTCGCATCGTCGAGGGACGTCACTGTCGGGACTCCGTTTCTCAGGATGAGCGTCAGATTCTTCCCGTTGAAGGCGAGTCTCAGCACAGCATCAAGCGGGATCGAAGCAACAGCAGGAACGAAAATCTGCTCACTTGACCAGACGCCAGCATCATTGATTGCAAACTCGTCGATCGCGATGGGGATGGCTGAATCACGCGACATGTCTTCCAGGAAATTCTTGAGAGTGACCCCGCGTGGATAGTTGACCTTGGTCGGTTTCCGAAGAACCGCCGCCAGACGCCGTTTTTCTTCAGGGTACTCAACCCACGGAGCCCCGCCCGGATCGGCGAGTTTCAACAGCAGACCGCGGACCTGCCGATGCGACTGATAGGTCTGCCACACGGTCAGCGCATTTCCGACCAGGGAAATACGACCGCCCGCCTCATTGGTTTCCGCCCAGTCCGCATTCGTGTGCTTCTGCAGAGTCTGAATTAGAGTCTTTGGCGAAACTCCGTGCCGCCGCATCGCATCCGCATCGTACGACCGTGGAAAGAGGTGCTTGCGTTGGGCCTCGATTGTTGTGACGGTGATGACCCCGTCGCTCACGTACCAGCTCAGTTCCGGTTCATCCAGAACCACGTCGAGTAACTGTGCCAGCGTTGGATTACTCGTCCAGAACGGGAACGCGTTGCCACCGTCTGCAGAGACTCCCAGATGCGGCGGATTCAACGGTTCGTATCCTGGAACCCTCGCTTCATCGAACGCGTCGTTATCGATAACGATCGCTACCTCGTGTTCCCGAGCCAGAGTGGGAAGCGCGTGATACAGCGTGAAATCTGGAAACCACCTGATCGATCCGGTACTCGACAACTGCTTGAGGGCCAGGTCGTCGGGTTGCGAATCGATCATTAGAGCCCGTGCGGCCTCGGAAGTTTTCGACGTCGGTTCTGATTGGGCTTTCGCGCTACCTGTCAGCAGGCAGAAACAGCCAGCGGCATCAGGAAAGAGTGAGCAGATGCCGGCAACTGCGCGGGCGAAGGCCAGTCGTACTCTGAACGAGCGTGGCTGGCGGTTGGCCCGCGACCCGCGAATTCGCGTGACGATCGTTTCCGGCAGTCCACGCAATTCGCAGGAAGTCCCTGAAAGACGACGATCAGACATGGCTCACGTCCTGTCCTGAGGCGGTTCGACGATGTCCGACTTCCTCGCCGGACCCGAAACACCCGTATCCTGCCAGACTGACCACGTCATTCGCCACCCCGAAGGATGCCGGATCAGAAGAAACCACCGCCGCTACCTCCACCGAAGCCGCCGCCGTTGGCGTTTAAGGCCGCTTCTGCTTCGGTGGCTTCGTTGCGACCGCGAGTGCTCACTCGCAGGCTGGCCAGAAAGCGGTCGATTTCCCGGTGGACTGCTGGCGTCTGAGTGATGACCAGGACCCCGGTTGACTCGCTGTAGAAGTCCTGCAGTCCGTTGCTACTGCGACTCGACTGTCCACGACTGAGACCTCCGCCGCCCCCGAACTGAGCGAACACCACCGGCGATCCAGCGCCAACCAGAGCGGCCTTCTTGCCGGCCTCCGGCTTCTTCTCGGACTTGCCCGCAGGCTCAGCCTCTTTCTTCGCGGGCTCTTCAGCCTTGGCCGGATTTTGCGCCAGCGCGATGACCTGAATCGTTCCGCCACTGGCGTTGTCGTCTGACTTCCACGATTCCGGGGCAACCATCTCGGGCAGGACAGATTTGAGGCTCTCTGCCGTCTCGATCGGCATGTGATAGAACTTCGTCACGGGCGCCGTGCTGACTGCGATCGGCGGCTTTCTGCTCTTCAGTCCTTTTCGCCACGTCTCCAGCAGCTGCTGGAGCGATCGGTGAACCTCGTCCGTCTGACGCACAACCATCAATCCGTTCTCCGTCAACGTGAGGGCGCCTCCTGATCCATCGATCCATTCCCACATGCCACCGGCCATCTGCTTGACTGCCATCGTCAGATCGGACGAGTCGACACCCGCCTCGACGAATGGCTCCACGTCATAGACACCAATCGCCAACATCGACGGATCATTCGCGATGTCGATCGTGGTGACCATCGGCAGGCCATCCCGAAGGACAAGAGTCAGATCAAGTTCCTCAAGGGTCAGGCGTAAGACCGCGTCGAGCGGCACATCGGCAATCACTGGCACGTTGACTGGCTGGTCCGTTGTGACAACGCCGTCCAGCAGCATCAATGGATCCATCACGAACGGAACTTTCAATTCCTGGGAGAGCGTTCCGAGAAAATCTTCGAGTGGAGTGTCATCTGGAAACTCCACCGACCACGGACGCCGCAGGACTGTCGCCAGGCTTTCTCGCTCCGCCGCGTATTCGATCCACGGCTGATCGTCTGGCTGAATAAGCTTCAGCAGCAGCCTGCGGATCTCCTGCTGGGCGTGGTAGGTCTGTCGAATTGTCAGGACATCTCCGACGACAACGACGTCACCGCCTCCGCCATCAACTGCTTCCCACATCGCATTCGTGTTGCCATGGATCGCCTCAACAATCGTCTCCGAGGAAATTCCCGTTCGAGTGAGTGGCTCGATGTCATAAGACCTGATCATGGGCTTTGACGGATCGTTTGCGATGTCGACCGTCGTGACGATGACAATCCTGTCGCGTACCTGCCAGGTCAGGTCCAGTTCTGCGAGTATGACATTGAGCACCTGAGCCAGCGTGAAGTCGTGCGGCCAGTTTGAGGATTCTTCGACATCGTCGGCGTTCTCTGGACGACCGAGACTTGGGGCGTTCACCGGCTGGTCGCGAGTCACGACGCCGTCCAGCAGCATCAGCGGATCGAGGATGATCGGGACGTTGTGCTGCCTCGCCAGATAGTCGACTACATCCTGGAGCGGAGCGTCCTCGGGAAAGTTGATCGAGCACGGCTCGGACAACTGAGCCAGTTCCAGATCATCCGGCTGTGGGTCGAGGAACAGGGACTGCGGGTCAATTGACTGCGAAGCCTCGGGCTGGGATTGAGCAACAGCCGTCGTCGCGCCGGGGAGGCTCGCAGCGTCTGGCTCAGACATCAGAAAAACTGTCGCCGCGATCAGCAGTGCTGCGGCGGTGACAATTGACGAACCGATTACCCAGCGGCGGATTGGTTTCTGCGAGACTCTCGTCAGGTCGACGGCCAGGCCCGATGCGTCGCCGAATTCGTCGAGCGCCTGTTTGATCGCCTCGTCGCGTTCGACGCCCGACCGGACGAGTTCCTCGAAACGCTCTTCCAGGTGGTCCCGCAGTTCGTCCTCGATCGAGGCAGTCTGCTCGGGAGTCAGCTTCAGCAGGCGGCTGAGCACCGACAGGTAAATCTCGAATTCGCGTTCCGGCATGACTCGCTCCCTGGAAGTGACTGGAGTTGGGTTGCGACGTGTTGAATCAACGAGAAGTGTGATACGACATCAACAGGATTTGAGTTGTCCGAGCGTCCGGCGGAACCGCCTGGCCCGGCAGAAGTGATCGGGTTGAAGAAACTGTCTGAGACAACGATTC
>JAPOLP010000588.1 GCA_029977045.1 Planctomycetota bacterium | reverse complement strand
GGCATCCTCACGATGGACCGCCAGGCGATGATTCACTCGGTCAACCCGGCGATGGAACGCATTCTCGGCTGGCCGTCCGTGGAACTGATTGGTGAACCGATCACGCGGCTGTTTGCCGACGACTTTCGCGAGCGGTGCGTCGACCTGCTGATCGAGATGGGTTCGAGCAAGTCCGGTAGACGACCGCTGAGCAACGTGCCGGAAATCGAAACGTCTGGCCGGTCACGCAACGGCGAGGCAGTCCCGTTGACCGTGTCGCTCAGTTCGTTTGAAACGGATGACGAGCAGTTCGTCACCGTGATCGCTCACGACCTGACTCAGCGGCGCCGGGCGGAAGCCGAGATCGCCGCGCGAGCCCGGCAACAGTCAGCCGTCGCCGAACTTGGCCAGCAGGCGCTCGCCGGTACTCAACTGCCCGAACTCCTGATCGAAATCGCCCGCCGCGTGCACGAGATTCTCGACGTCGACGGCTGCGTCATTCTCGAACGGAACGCGTCCGACACCGTATTCGTCCGAGCGTGCGCGGGCGACGTCGTCGAAGCCGTCTGCCGTCGCCAGTTCCCCCTGACACCAGCCGACTGCGAAATCTGGCTGCCAAGCGAGCTGACGTCGCACGACCTCGACTCCGACAACCTGCCTCAAACGGAGCTGGCCACCGCATTGCGTGACACAGGACTGACCGGAGTCACCAGCGTGCTGATCGAGCGGCCCGGCGGCGTCTTCGGAGCCCTGCTGGCCTGCCGCGTTCACGGAGCACCGCCAGGCCGCGACGCTCGCGATTTTCTGCAGTCCGTTTCCAACGTTATTGGGTCGGCTCTGCAGCGCGAGCGAGCCGAGCAGGAGCTTCGCGAAAAGGAAGCCGTCCGCGCCGAGCAAATGTCACTGCTGGCTCAGGTCGCGACCGGCGTCGCGCACGAGATTCGTAACCCGCTGACTTCGGTCAAAATGATCTGTCAGACGCTGCGTGAGGAATTGAACGATGACTCCGCCGGAGCACGTGACTGCGACGTCATGGTCGAAGAAATCCTGCGAATGGAGCAGTCGCTCAACGTGTTCCTCGATTACGCCCGGCCACCGCGGGCGAAGTTCGGAACGATCGCCGTCGCTGAACTTTTCGAGCGAGCGTCGACACTGCTCGAACGCCGTTGCCAGAAGCAGCAGGTCACGCTGGAGATCGAACCGCCCGCGAACTCGCTGTGCGTCTCAGGCGACGGCGGGCAATTGCAGCAGCTTCTGCTCAATCTGGGACTCAACGCGCTGGCCGTCATGCCGGATGGCGGGCGTCTGGCGTTTTCTGCCCGGCAGAACGACGAGGACGTCGAGATCACCGTCAGCGACACCGGTCCCGGCGTGCCGGACGAGTTGCGGGAACGGATTTTTGAGCCATTCTTTACGACTCGGGAAACCGGTGTTGGACTGGGGCTTGTCATCTGCCAGCGTATCGCGAACGAGCATCACGGGACGCTGGAACTGCAGCCACAACCAACCGGTGCCTCGTTCGTTCTCCGCCTGCCCGTCGACTCCGACCGTTAAACTCAGCCGCTGCCGGAATGCCAGGAAGCAATGCCGACTCTTCTTCTGATCGACGACGAATCCGCCATCCAGCACGCATTCCGCCGCGCGTTTGAACGCAGCAGCATCGGTGTCGAAGTGGCGTCGCGCGGAATCGAGGGCCTCAAGCAGGCCCGGTCGCTGCAGCCGGATGTGATCATCATCGACGTCGGCCTGCCGGATATGTCCGGCCTGGACGTTTACCGGCAGTTGCTGGAGTTCGACTCGCGAACGGCAGTCATCTTCATCACGGGGCACGGATCGACAGAGACGGCGATCGAAGCCGTCCAGCTTGGCGCCTTCGATTACCTGTTCAAACCGCTGGAACTGGCCGAGGTCCGGAAGCTGGTCGAGCAGGCTGTCCGAATCAGCCGGTCAATGCGCGTCCCCGCAATCACAACGGCAACGGCAGACGTCTCCGACCAGAACGTCGACCTGCTGGTCGGGCGCTGCAACGCAATGAAGAACGTGTATCGGGACATCGGTCGCGTCGCCGCTCGCGATGTCACGGTTCTGGTCCTCGGCGAAAGCGGTACCGGCAAGGAACTGGTTGCCCGAGCAATTTTCCAGCACAGTCAGCGGCGCGAAGGTCCGTTCCGGGCCGTCAACTGCGCCGCCATTCCGGAAACACTGCTCGAAAGCGAACTCTTCGGACATGAACGCGGCGCGTTTACAGGCGCCGAAGAGCGGCGGATCGGTCGGATCGAGCAGTGCGAAGGTGGGACGCTGTTTCTCGACGAAATCGGCGACATGACGCCGTTGACGCAGGCCAAGATCCTGCGGTTCCTGCAGGAACGCGAGTTTGAACGCGTTGGCAGCGGCCAGTCGATCAAAGCCAACGTGCGAGTGGTCGCCGCAACCAACCGGAACCTCGAAGATATGGTTGCCAACGGCACCTTCCGGGCGGACCTGTTTTACCGTCTGAATGCCTACACGATTCAGCTCCCGCCGCTGCGCGACCGCGAGGCCGACATCGACCTGCTGGCCGAGCATTTTCTGCGACGCTTCGCCCGCGACCTGAGCCGCGGCGTCACGACGATCGCTCCGGAAGTCATCGAACGGTTTCACGCATACCCATGGCCGGGCAACGTTCGCGAGTTTGAAAGCGTGATCCGGCAGGCACTGCTCACGAGTACCGGCCCGGTCCTGCTGCCGGATTTCCTGCCCGAAACGCTGCTCAACTTCGAGGGGCAGCCTGCTTCGGGTGACTCACTCGACGGCCTCATCCGCAGCCAGCTCGCAGCACATCCCGAGTCGGCCTACGCCGCCGTCATCGGAGAAGTCGAACGCCAGCTTCTGACGATCGTCATGCAGCAGTGCGACGGCAATCTGTCTCAGGCCGCCCGGACACTCGGGATCACTCGCGTCACACTGCGAAACAAGCTGCGCGAGCTGGACGCGAACGCGGACGACGATTCCGAATCGGGTGACGACTGATTCCGAACTGGAGTGCGAACGCGGAATCACTTCGTGGGGCAGGTTTTCAACCTGCCGTCTGCCCGCGGGTCTGGCAGGTTGAAAACCTGCCCCACAGACCTTTCGGCCAGCCGCTTGTTACGACTGCCGCTTCGAGCTGTTCTTCTGCTCGACGTCTTTAAGCGCGGCCCGGATTGCGTTGATGTCGGCTCGCGACATCGACTCATCCGACGAGAGCAGATTCAGCACCAGCGATGAGACTCCCTGGTCGAACAGCACATCTCGCAGGTCTTCGACCACATTCGTCTGAACTTCTTCACGCGACACCAGCGGACGATAGACGAACGCCCGACCGACCTTGTCGCGCTTCAGGACACCCTTCTTACGTTCGAGCAGGCTGAGCGTCGTCATCACCGTCGTATACGCAAGATCGCGTTCGAGATTATCGCAAACGTCCTGCACGGTGCCCTCGCCGAGCTTCCACAGGACGTTCATCAGTTCGAGTTCGTAACGTGTCAGTCGCTGATCCATGAATACCTCGCAATCAACACTCAGTTTGATTGAGGTTAAGTTTCGCACCCAAAGCGTCCCGTTTCCACGCTGACGCTGCCTGTCGAGGGCTCGCACCACTCCCAACAGGGCCCATCGTTGCTATCACTGTAGTACCATAATCCTGAAATGGCAAGCACACACAGCAAGCCTCTGGCGGGATTCGGCGATCATGACGGCCCCTGTATATCGGAATTTCCGGCTTGCCCGTCATCACATCGCGGCACGCTCCTCACGGTACGGAAACCTGCCGAACAATCGGTCGCCTCAGCCCAAACACCCGCAGGAAACGAGTATTTGCACGCACTCCCGGGGGTTAAAACGCTGTTTGAGTTGGATCTCGCAGCGACAAACTGTCCCGCGTTGACAGCGAAATCGTCATCCGACCGCCCTCGCTGAATGGTGATTTCTCAGATTCTCCAGGAATCCTCAGAAAAACGTGGCGATTGCCACTTGCGGCTGACGTACTACAGATGTAGTCTTTCCATAATACGACATGCATAGTAGTCGTGCCGGTCGAAATCAGCGGTTTCTGGCCACAGCGACCGGCCCCTGATTCGGAACAACATCTTCTTTGGACGGGCATTTTCCTGGTGGAGGTATCGCGATGAAAGTTGAGAACTGGCTGCTGTCTCTGTCTGGCCTGCGACAGGCCGCACGAAAGCTTTCCAGTGGAACGCCGCGACGGCGACGCAGCGCTTCGGCATCAAGCCATGTTGCGGCTCAGGTGCTGGACCCTCGCGTCTGCCTGAGTGTCGACTCGGTCATTGCCCCCGTGAGCGGCGTGCTGACGGTCACGGCCGACGGATCACGAACGATCGACGTTGACCGTGACGACACCGGCTACGTCACCGTGAACGGGCTATCGACAGACATTTCCGCGGACGACGTCACCGAACTGCACGTCGTCAGCGATGCATCAAACAACCGCATCGATCTGTCCGCGGTCAATTCAACGACGTTCCCTAACGTGACTGGCGTGACCGTCGACGGCGGCGATGGCCGAG
>JAPOLP010000046.1 GCA_029977045.1 Planctomycetota bacterium | reverse complement strand
GGACACGTCCGCGACCTGCCGTCCAGTGCGTCAGAGATTCCAAAGTCTGTCAAAAAAGAGCCGTGGGCGACGCTGGGTGTCAACGTCGACCAGGACTTTCAGCCGCTGTACATCATTGCCAAGGGCAAAAAGAAGACGGTCGACGAGCTGAAGTCGCTGATGAAGCAGTCCGAAGAACTCATTCTCGCGACAGACGAAGACCGCGAAGGTGAGAGCATTGGCTGGCATCTCGTCCAGCTTTTGAAGCCGACGATTCCGGTCAGCCGCATGGTGTTCGGCGAGATCACGAAGACGGCGATTCTGGAAGCTCTGGAAAACACCCGTGATCTGGACGAGCACCTGGTCGAGGCTCAGGAAACTCGCCGAACTGTCGACCGCCTGTTCGGATACACGCTCAGCCCGCTGCTGTGGAAAAAGGTCGCGCCGCGGCTTTCGGCCGGACGCGTGCAGTCCGTCGCTGTGCGGATGCTCGTTGAGCGGGAACGCGAACGGGCACGGTTCGTCAAAGCGAGCTACTGGGACCTGAAGGCTCAGCTGGAGACGAACGACGGCGCGAGCTTTGAGGCGATGCTCTCAACCGTCGACGGCAAGCGAGTCGCCGCAGGCCGGGATTTTGATGAGAACACCGGAAAACTGAAGCCTGAAGCGGACGTCGTGCTGCTCGGCGAGGACGAGGCGAACTCGCTGCGAGCTAAGATCGAAGGGGCAGACTGGTTGGTCGCCTCCGTCGAATCCCGCGAGCAGACCCGCCGGCCTTATCCGCCATTCACAACGAGCACGCTGCAGCAGGAAGCGAACCGCAAGCTTGGCATGTCCGCACGGCAGACGATGCAGACCGCTCAGCGGCTCTACGAAGACGGACACATTACTTATATGCGTACCGACAGTGTCAGCCTGTCGGGCGAAGCGATCGGTGCATCGCGCCGCGCCGTCGAGTCGCGGTACGGCGACAACTTCCTCAGCGAAAAACCGCGTAATTTCACGACGAAAAGTAAAGGTGCGCAGGAGGCTCACGAAGCAATCCGGCCCGCGGGAACGGCGATGAAAACCGCCGACGAACTCGGCCTGTCCGGTCCCGAGTACAAGCTTTACAGCCTGATCTGGAAGCGGACGATGGCCACTCAAATGGCCGACGCGAAGCTGCTGTTTCAGACGGTGACGATTCAGGCCGAGGATGCCGAATTCAAAGCCACCGGTCGGCACGTTGTGTTCCCCGGTTTCTTCCGAGCGTACGTCGAAGGCGTTGACGATCCGGAAGCAGCACTCGACGACACTGAAGCCGCGCTGCCGCCGCTCGCCGAGAAAGATGCCTTGAAGCTCGACGAACTCGATTCGCTGGGCCACGAAACGAAGCCACCAGCGCGGTTCACTGAAGCGACACTGGTTCGGCGACTCGAAGGTGAAGGCATCGGTCGTCCGAGTACCTACGCGAGCATCATCAGCACGATTCAGGACCGCGGTTACGTACAGAAACAGGGCAACCAGCTAGTCCCAACGTTCACTGCGATGGCTGTCACGCAGCTTCTGGAACGGCACTTCACGAAGCTAGTCGATTACCGCTTCACGGCCGACATGGAAGAGCAGCTCGACCAGGTCGCGTCGGGCGAGGCCGAACGGCTGCCGTATCTGGAACGCTTCTATCGCGGCGAAGACGGGCTCGATAACCAGGTCAAAACGAACGAAGAGAAGATCGACCCGCGCGAAGCCTGCACGTTGAAACTCGAAAACGTCGCGATGGATATCCGCGTGGGTCGCTATGGCCCCTTCGTCCAGGAAGAGAACGATGGCGAAAAGGTCTCCGTCTCACTGCCAAACGATGTTGCGCCGGCAGACGTGACTACGGAGATGACCGTCGAACTGCTCGAACGCAAGAAGATGGGTCCACAGTCGCTCGGAATGCACCCGGACGAGAATCTGCCGATCTTCGTGATGATCGGCCCCTTCGGTCCGTACCTGCAGCTTGGCGAGGTCGTCGAGGACGGCCCGAAACCCAAGCGGGTCAGCATTCCGAAAACGGTCGATCCAAAAGAGGTCGATCTTGATCTGGCGTTGAAGTATCTCGCGCTGCCGCGGCGGCTTGGGCATCACCCGACGACAAATCTCGTCGTGAACGCGGGCATCGGCCGATTCGGGCCGTACGTCACCAGCAACAAAGTCTTTAAGTCGCTCGGCAAGGAACACGATGTCCTGACAGTCGATCTCGACACCGCTGTTGAGCTGCTGGCAACCGCGAAGCCGCGTGGTCCCGCACCGCCGCTGAAGGAACTCGGCAAGCATCCGGACGACGGTGAGGCTATCGGGATCTACGAAGGCCGGTACGGGATGTACGTCAAGCACGGCAAGGTCAACGCGACGATCCCGAAGGAACGCGAGATCGATTCGGTGACGCTCGAAGACGCGCTCGAATGGATCGCCGCTCGCGCGGGTAAGACGGCCACGAAGAAGAAGGCGACCCGCAAGAAGGCCACGAAGAAGAAGGCGGCGAAAAAGAAAGCCACAAAGAAAAAAGCGACGAAAAAGAAGGCCTCGAAGAAGGCGGTCGAGGAAGCCACTGAATAGTCCCTGCGAAGTGATGATCGCAGAACATTCGGGTGTCGCAGGAGCCCGGCAACTCGTCCATTCGCGCGAACGCTGAGTGAAGCATGACCGACGGCGGAACCGGCAGCGCTGACGCAATCGCGGAACGGATCAGTCTCTGGGCCAGAAACCCCGGGATTGAGCCGTTGTCTTACAGTCTGGATGCCGGTGCTCCGATCAGACTGGGCCGCAGTTCGCAGAACGACGTCACCATTCTCGGTGACCGGGCATTGTCGCGGCGGCATGTGACACTGCGCTGGGATGGCCGTCGACTGCAGGTCACCTGTTTTGAGAACGCGCGAAACCCGATCGTCGTTGGACAGCAGGTCGTTCGCTCAGCACGAGTGAGGCTCGGCGACGTTTTCGCAATCGGTGGCACGATCTTCCAGCCTGTCGCCGTTGAGACGGAACCCGATGACGCGTTCTGGACAGCGACAGCTCCTCAGGGCAGCAGTGTGACTGTCCCCAGTTCGCTTGCCGACCTGGGCACCGAAGGTCTGGAGACGATTAACGATCTCGGTGGCAAAAGCAGCAGCGAGGAACCGTCGGTCGAGCGTCTGTACGCTCTCGACGAAGTCCGACATCTGCAGTTTGGTGCCGTCGATCATCAGCTCGAGTTGTTGTCAGCGCTGCCGCAGCGGATCGAATCGTCACGCAGCGAGGAAGACCTTGCGGTGCAGATTGCCGAACTGCTGCTGGAAGCGTTGCCGCGAGCGGAAGCGGCAGCGGTTGTCAGTGTCGATCCGGAATCCCTGGCGGATGACGATCCGACCGGACGAAGACAGTTGACGCCGCGCATGATGCGGGTCGACAGTCGCGGCACATCTGAGGGCACATTTCGTCCAAGCCGCCGGCTGATCGCGCGGACGCTACACGAGCAGAAGAGTGTGCTGCACATCTGGGGCGACGGCGGCGGTGGCGGCGACGAGGGCTTCACGCAGACGATGGGGCTCGACTGGGCGTTCGCCGTGCCGCTGCTCAGTGAGGCATCGCGTGGCTGGTGCCTGTACGTCTCTGGACGCGGAGGACCTCGCGGAGCGTTCAACGTCAGCCCGGAAGACTTTCAGAGCGAGTTGCGGTTTACGGTGCTCGTCTCGCAGTTCCTAGGCTCGGTGCGGCAGGGTCGAGCGCTGCAGGATCAGAAGACGCAGCTCAGCTCGTTCTTCTCGCCAAAGGTCATCGACAGCCTGATGGATTCGGGCGGCGTGCCGTCGCTCGAAGCAGATGCGCGCGACGTGACCGTTCTGTTCTGCGACGTGCGCGGCTTCTCGCTGAAGTCCGAGGTCGATGATGAGGAACTGCCAAACGTCCTGCGCAGCGGTCGCGAGGCACTCGGTGTCATGGCCAGCGCGATCCTCGATTACGACGGTGCGATCGCTGACTTTCAGGGCGACGCGGCGCTGGGTTTCTGGGGCTGGCCCGTGCCGCTCGACGATGGCCCGCTGCCCGCGTGCCGTGCCGCGTTGACGATTGTTCGCGAGTTCCGTCGCGCGTCGCGGATCGAAGGCGGACCGATGCAGGGTTTCGGCGTCGGAATCGGCGTCGCTCACGGTCGCGCTCTGGCCGGACAGATCGGCACCGAGAATCAGGCGAAGATCGGCGTGTTTGGCCGCATCGTCAATCTCGGGTCGCGGCTGGAAGGCATGACGAAGTTCTTCGGTGTCGATGTCTGCATCGACGAGGCGACCGCGAAATGGATCGAACCGGCGGCAGCGCAGCTCAACGTTCGCATCCGACCGCTCGCGCGAGTCACCCCGAAAGGCATGACGTCCGCCGAGACTGTTTACGGACTGGTGCCCTCACTCCGTGAAGCTCCGCACCTGACTGACGCGATGATCAACGCTCACGGCCACGCGGTGACGGCGGTCATTGAAGGCAGCTGGGAGGACGCCGTGCAGTTGTTGCAGCAGTTTCCCACCGACGATGTCCCGTCGAGATTCCTGCTGCGGTTTCTGGACAACGGACGCAAGCCGTGCCCGCCTGACTGGAGCGGTGCGATCCCGCTGCGGAAGAAGTGAAGGAAGGGGAGTGGGCAGTCGGGAGTGGGCAATAGTGAGTCAGGCAGGTGATTGTTCCCACTGCCGACTCCCTACTGCCCACTGCCTCTTACTTGTGACTGATTATCCGTGGTGGCCTTCACCGTGGTGTCCCGGATTTCCGCCGATGTGGCCGCCGTCTTCGGCACGCGGAGCGGTTGGGACTACGTCGAACTGGCTGTCACACAGGTCGGCGTGGTCGCGGAATCCGCTGCCGACCATCGTCGCTTTGTCACGGGTGCCGAGGCCGCGATAGACATAGCTTTGCTGCATTGATCCGAAGGCTGAGCCCACGTCTTCGAGTTCCTGATTGACGGCATGCGATACTTCGCTGAGGCCGACGACCAGCGACAGGACGGCGACTGTCGCGATCAGGATCAGTTCTGCCGAGACAATGAATCCGGCTTCGTCGTTGTACAGTGATTTCAACAGATGGCTCATGGTGTTCCCTTTCTCGTTCTCTCTGACTGGTCTGAAACTCTCTCTCGAAACTAGACGTGCGACGGACTGGCTTCTCTGGCCTGACACAAACTGCTGAGCCTTCAGCAGCGGCCTGAGTCACCGAACCTCGCCGCGACGGCCAGCCTGTAAAGCACGGTGAATGCCAGGCGTGCCAGAACCGTCGTCTCTGAACGCGGCCTGGCGTTGCTAAAGCGAGAAACGACAACGGTTAGCGGCTCGTTAGAGATTCTGAACAGCCGAAATCCCGGGCTGTCCATCCAGAGAAGCACGATGCCGCGCCGCAACATTCTGGTGTGGCCAATGAGGTGTTAAGGCAACGTTGCTCTGGCGAAACGAAATGCCAGGAATTGCGGGAAGCTGTCGATTTTTCACGGCAGTCAGAGGGCTCACACGAAGGCTCCAAGGCACGAAGAGAATCGCAGTCAGGTTCACTGTCTGCCGCGACTGTCCCTCTTTTGTGCCTTCGTGCCTTTGTGTGAGATTTCAGAAGCCTTCGCGATCCATGATCTCGCGAATCTGGTCGGCCTCGGGAAATTTCATCGGCTTCGCTGCCTCGTGAGCCTGCCGCAACAGCCCCACCGCCTCGTTCCGATCACCGAGGGGTTTTCGTTTGAGGAAGTACGTTGCGGCCTACTGTCTTCGAATCGGATTATCACGTGGTGCTTCCCGTCGCTCATCCTGTCTTTCCGACAGTTTCCTCGGTTGATTGGGCGGATTCCGGGCCGCGTGATGCACTACCGGACCGTCTGCAGACATCATCCCCATTCAGCTCAGGTCAGGCAGCGTTTGTGCGGAGCGGTTGGGCGGTTATCCTTCCGCAGCCGCGTCCGGGTTTTCGGGACGCGGGTTTTCGAGACGTCCGTGCGTCGCCCTCTGGAATCAGGATTCGTTGCCGTGAACTCCGCCGAGCATCGTCAGAATCAGCAGGTTCGTTTTGCTGTGATTTGTGGACTGGTCGTCCTTGCCGCCCTGTGGCGTCTGCTGCCGATCGGGGGGACGAACTTCGCTCCCGTCGGGGCGATGGCTCTGTTTGGGGGAGCATGTTTCGGGTCTCGCCGCGCGGCGTTTCTGGTGCCGATCGCGGCGCTCATGCTCAGCGACGTTGCTCTGAACGCTGGCCGTTACGGTGCCAATCCGCTGGCGTCGTTCTCGACGATGAGCCTCGTGACCTACGTCCCGATGATTGCTGTCGTCGGCCTCGGCCTGCTGCTGCGGAACCGAAAGCGGACAACGCTGAATGTCGCACTGTTTTCGCTGGGCGGCTCGGTGCTCTTCTTCGTCGTGTCGAACTTTGTCTGGCTGTTCTTCGATCCGGAACTGACGGTTTCGGCAGCCGGGCTCGTCAAGTGCTACGCCCAGGCGCTGCCGTTCTTCAAGAACACGCTGGTCAGCGATGCGTGCTTCAATGCCGCTCTGTTTGGCTGTCTGGCTCTGGCTGAGTCACGTCTGCCGGCTCTGCGTCCCGCGACGGTCGACGTGAGCTGCTGAGCGTCTGAGATTCCTGCGACATTGACTCCGAGTCGGTTCTGATCGAGCGCAACATGGCACACAGTGACGTGGCAGGCCGTGACGTGATCGTGCTCGGCGGGGGCATCGTTGGTCTGGCGACTGCCTGGCGGCTGCGGGAACGCTATCCGGACTTCCGCATTACGCTCGTCGAGAAAGAAGCGTCGCTGGCGTTTCACCAGACGGGCCGCAACTCGGGCGTCCTGCACTCCGGGATTTACTACAAGCCGGGATCGCTGCGGGCGACGAACTGCCGCGCAGGCAAGCTGGCGATGGAAGCCTTCTGTGCCGAGCACGGCATCGCGTACGAACTCTGCGGCAAGGTGATCGTCGCTGTCGATGAGTCCGAACTGACGAATCTTGAACGCATCTTCGAGCGAGGTCAGGCGAACGGCGTCACCTGCGAGATGATTGGCGAGGAGCGGCTGAAGGAACTCGAGCCACACGTTGCCGGCATCAAAGCAATTCACGTCCCCGAAGCGGGCATCGTTGACTACGTCGGCGTGTGCAGGAAGCTCGGCGAACTGCTGCGGAACAGTGGTGCGGAACTGCACCTCAATACTCGCGTGACTGGGATGCGGAACAGCGGCGACCGGACCGTCGTCGAGACGACTGCTGGCGAGTTTGAGTCGCGGTTTGTAGTCAACTGCACCGGGCTGCACTGCGACCGCGTGACGAAGCTCAGCGGGCAGAAGCCCGAGGCGAAGATCGTTCCGTTTCGCGGTGAGTACTTCGAGCTGACGCCCGAGGCCGAGCATCTGTGCCGGACGCTGATCTATCCCGTGCCGGATCCAAAGTTCCCGTTTCTCGGCGTTCACTTCACGCGGATGGTGCTGGGCGGCGTCGAGTGCGGCCCGAACGCGGTGCTTGCGTTTGCCCGGGAAGGCTACACGAAGCGGGACATCAACCTGCGGGATCTGGCCGAGTCGCTGACGTACCCCGGATTTCTGCGGATGGCGTCGAAGCATTGGCGGACCGGCTGCATGGAAATGTGGCGGTCGTTCAGCAAGGCGGCGTTTGTCCGGGCGCTGCAGCGGCTGATCCCCGAGATTCGCAGCGAGCATCTGCATCACGCTCCGTCGGGCGTGCGTGCTCAGGCGCTCGGTCGCGACGGCAAGCTGCTGGACGACTTTCTGATCCAGGAAACCGATCGAATCATCAACGTCGGCAATGCTCCTTCGCCCGCTGCAACCGCTGCATTGAACATTGGCGGTTTGATCGTTGAGAGACTCGCTGCGAAGGTGTCATGACCGGCACTTTCGCTGGCGAACGCCGCAGCCGGCATTTCCGTGCAGCCAGGTGAAACCTGACAATCCGGCGTCGCTCTGCACCAATCTCATCGCGGGCTGCGGGCGGGGATTGGAATCAGGCTGAAATGAGGAAAAAATCCTGTCACGGACTTCTTGTCCGGAAGTAGGATCGTCGGCTTCCCGTCTGCACAGGCCGGTTCCGGCTTTCTTCCCGTTCAACCGTTTCCGCAATCTGATTTGAATCGAGCGTTGGTTCGCTTCGGCGGCCTGACGAATCGCTTTCCGGTGTCTGGCAGTTTTCACTGTGACGATGCCGGCCCAGTTTGCTGAGCAAGCAGCTTCGCCGAAGCTGCTCCAACTCCTGCGACAATTGGAGACACACGATGCCGTCTCGACTTTCACGCCTCGCGATTTTCGGGCTCTCGCTCGCGGTGGGACTCAGCTTGGCCAGCCGGGTTTCCGCAGCCGAAGGCCCGTCGGCCCGAGTGCTTCAGTATCGCAGCGAATCCGGTGAGAACATCTACGCCGTCCAGCTCAAGGCCCCGGAAGGTGCGAGCCAGGCTCGGCTGCAGAAGCACGTCGTGCTGTTCGACACATCCGCCAGCCAGACTGGCGATCATCGTCGGCAGGCACTGTCGGTGCTGAAAAACTTCCTGGCAGCACTGCCTGAAGCTTCTGAAATTCGTCTGCTGGCGATCGACGTCGCCGCGAACGAACTCACATCTGAATTCGTAGGTGCCCATAGCGATGCCGCTCGAAATGCAGTCGCCGCTCTGGAACGTCGTGCACCGCTCGGAGCGACGGACCTGGGTAAGGCACTGCAGGCTGCAGCTTCGCTGTCAATTGGCCAGAACGCGTCGATCGTTTACTTCGGTGACGGCGTGAGTGGCCTGCGAGTCATCTCGCAGGACGACATGCAGCAGATAGTTGCTCAGCTGCGAGAAGCTCAGACCCCGGTCAACAGCCTTGCTGTTGGGCCGCGCCGCGACCTGCAGTTACTGGGAGTCCTCGCCCACTGGACTGGCGGTCGGATTCTGGTTGACGATGCTGACGTCGCCGCTGAAACCGCCGGTCAGCAGCTCGCCGACCTGTCTCAGGTTTCCCCACTGTGGCTGACATCGCTGACTGCCGGCTCGGCAACGTTCCTGCCTGCTGAAGCTCTGCCCGTTCGTTACGACCGGGAAACCATTGTGCTGGGGCGAGGCGAAGTTGCAGACGCACTTGTCGGCACAACAACTGACGGCGAATTTCGCTGGGCGACGACCGCCACTGAGGCATCAAACGAGAATTCGTATCTGTCGACTCTCGCTCAGCGTATCGAACGCAATTCGCTGGACGCGCCATTCGCTGGCGAGCAGCTTCTGCTGTCGGCCCGCGACAACATCAACGCTCAGGTCAGCCAGCTTGCCGCACTCGGGGACGCGGCTTTGATCGATCGCGACCTGCACCGTGCCGCCGAGATCGGCAAGACGATGCAGGAACTCGACCCACAGAACTCCAACGCGAGCCGGCTGCTCAAAGCGGCAGAGGTGATGAACATCAGCCTGCTGCAGGATCCGTTTGATCCGAATTCCCCAACAGCCGACGACGCGACAGCCGGTCAGTCCGGCAGCCTGATCAATGAGCAGCTCGTCATTGAGCAGATCAAAACTGATCGCCTGCAGCTGATCGTGAATTCAACGATCCAGCAGGCCTTGCAGCTGAAGGATGAGGACCCGGACTTTGCACTCAGCCTCTTGAAGAAGACGATGGCCGCTGTGCGCGAGGCGTCGGACGTCAACCCGGACGTTCGCGTGAATCTCGGAAAACGGCTGCAGGGAGTCCTCGCGGACGTCAAGGGGCAGAAGGAAGTTCTCGAACTGCGAGAGATTCGTGCTCAGGAACGAGTGGCCGCCGTTGAAGCTCAGTCGCGGCTGATCGAACAACTCGAACTCGAAGATGATCACATCGAACGCCTGATTGACAATGTCCGCTCGCTGCTCAACGACGCAGAGCGAGGCAACTCGGCTGCGTATTCGGAAGCGGAATCAGTTGCCCAGGAAGCGATTCGTCTGCGTCCCGGAAACGGAACCGCGACGGCCGCTCGTGTTGGATCCGAAGCTGCCGGTCAGCTTTACATGGCTTACTACATGCGAAACCTGCGAGCAGACCGTTTCCTGGCAACGCTCGAACAGGTCGAACTTTCGCACGTCGCCTTCCCGGATGAGCCGCCAATTCGGTGGCCAGCTCCGGAAGTCTGGAAGGCACTGTCGGAACGCCGCAAGAAGTACTCTTCGGTGACGCTGTACGATCCTTCGCCGTCGGAACAGAAGATTCAGGCTGCGCTGGAGCAGCCGGCAAACATCAACTTTGTTGAAGACTATCCGTTGCAGGATGCAATCGATCAGCTCGCACAGACGTACGAAATTCCGATCATTCTCGACCCGCTGATGCTGCTTGATGGAATCGTGACTCCGGACCAGCCGATTAACGTGCCGCCGCTGTCGAACATCAAGCTGCGAAGTGCCCTGAAGATCATGCTGGAGGAGTTGGACCTGACTTACATCATCGAGGACGAGGTGATGAAGATCACAACGATCGATATCGCAAACGATCCGTCGAAGCTTCCGACCCGTGTTTATCCGGTCGGTGACCTCGTCATTCAGCTGATTCCGCCTCAGGGGGGCGGCGGACTGGGCGGCCAGGGTGGTGGAGGCCTCGGCGGCCAGGGCGGTGGCGGCTTCGGCGGTGGCGGTGGCGGCTTCGGTGGCCAGGGTGGCGGTGGCTTCGGCGGCGGTGCATTCAACATTGCTCCCCCGAAAGTGCCCAAGGCCATGAGCAAGCCTGAGCCGGAAAAGAAGGCTCCTGCAAAGGCCGAAAAGCCGGCTGACGTCAAGCTGCAGGGTATCCTGAATGGAATTCTCGGCAACGAGTCTGCTTCGACGGAAGCCGCTGACTTCAGTGGGTTTGCTCAGGTCGCAGAGCAGCCGCGTTCGGCTCTGAAAAAAAAACCGTAACTGATCCGGAAGCCGGGCAAGGTGTCCGGTCTGGCAAAACTTTGCAGGGGTCGTCGACCGGAATTCGGTCACGGCCCCTGTTTGCTGCGCTGTTGCTCGACGAGGCCCCCTCCACGGCTGAAAAGAAACAGCCCAGGAGGACAGGGCCGCCAGTTTCCGATCACTGGTTCAAGTACTTTGCCGAGAACCGGCCTGCATCTGAAGACGTGCGTCGGACGGTCTCGCAGCTTCTTGAAGCGCAGAAGTACGAGGAGATCGTTGCGTTTCTGAATGCAGCTCTCGCCAACAGCCAGTCGGAACCGTGGATGTACGACATCCTGGCGATGGCGATGCGGCTGGGCGATTACCCGCAGGACGAGATTCAGCGAGTGCTGCTCTCTCGCGTCGACCTGTCGCCGACCGACATTGACGGGCTCTTGTACTCAGCGAGATTCCTGACAAAGCTGGATGCCTCTGCGTCGGCGCTGCGGGTCTATCAGGAAGCGTCGCGGGTTTCTCCGGCTAAAGCCGAGCCGTATGTTCTGGGTCTGAAGCTGGCTCAGAAGCTGAAGGATGCACAGGGAATTCAGTGGGCCAGCAGTGGAGTCCTGACGCATATCTGGGGACGCGGTTTCGAGAGGCATCATCAGAACGCCGAGGACGCGTCACTGGACATGCAGCGGGCGTTACGCCGAGACGGCCACCACGAGCAGGCCGATCAACTGGCAGCAGCACTTACCGAGGCCAAACGCCGTGACCTGGTTGTCCGTGTGGAATGGTCAGGCGACGGCGACCTCGACCTGGAAGTCGAGGAACCTTGCGGAACAAAGTGCTCAACACATAACTCGCAAACGGCAGGCGGCGGTGCCTTCACTCACGATGGCTACGGTCCCAGGCCGGAGAACTGCTTCGAGGAGTACGTCTGCGTTTCCGGCGAGAAGGGCGACTACCGGGCGGTCGTCGAGCACGTCGACGGCAACATCGTCGGCAAGTCATTTCGCGTCACCTGGATTCGTTATCGTGGCTCGAAAAGCGAGCAAGTGCGAAGCGAATCCTATCGTCTCGATAAGCCTCGCCGCGTGATTCGCTTCACGCTGAACGAAGGCCGCCGTACCAATCTGGTGCCCGGTCTGCTGGTACCTGTCGCACAGGAAGTTCGCACCGAGGCCTCACAAGAGTGATCGGTACCGGCAAGTTTCTCTGTATCGCGGACGATCAGTTGGCCGCGTTTTGATCGCGGATGAATTCGATCAGCCGACCGACTTCTGCGGCGTCAGTCATCACGCCATTTCCGGCAACTGTCCCGTTGGGCGCGATCAGGACGGTCCACGGAGTCGCTCGGATGCCGTACCAGTCGAGAATTATCGGCGGACCGCTTTCGGCGCTGACGTGTCCAATCGCAACGTTTTCGGGAAAGCTGCTGATGCTGGACCGCAGGACGGAGGATGAGTTTTCCTTGAAGTTCCCGGTCGCTGTCTGAAGCAGAATGAGGGCGACGGCAGGGTTGTTCTGGTAACGCTCCGCCAGATCACTCAGCAGCAGCCCACCGATCAGACGTGAAGCTTCACACGACGACTGAACGCAGACCAGGCACACCGTCTTGCCTTTCATCGCCGAGATCTTCTGGCCGTAACGGGATTCACGAAGCCACTCGGTGGCGGGCCAGTCCCGAGCGGGCTCGCCGATCACACTCGCCGCTGGTCGCGGAAACGGATTCCACGTTGGCGAGAAAAAGATGGCTGGCAGTACGTCAGCCTGTTGCTCACGCAGGAACCCGACCGGATCCAGCCAGCCTTTTGTGTCGATGGCGAACGCCGCCAGAGGAGTCTTGCTCTCGGCAACTCTTCCGGGGCGTATTGCAAAGAAGAGATGCGGGGGACAGCCGCCGTTGACTGACTCGTTCTGTGGTCCGATTGAGGCGATCAACTGACCGGCTCCAACGACGTCTCCTGTTGCGACCTGGCGATCGTCGCCGAGGTGCGCATAGACCGATGTCAGTGATGCGCCATCGGGAAGCAGATGTTCGATGACGATCGTGTTTCCCCAGTTGGCGGCAGTGTTTCTGTTTGAGCCAGGCTTCGCTTTGTCGCTGGATGCTCCGTCGCCAGAACTCGCCGGCTTGCCGGAGTATCGGACGATCCCCGCAGCAGCCGCAAAGACTGGTTCGTCAGGTTGAAACCAGCCGAACTCGCCGCCGATCTGCACCAGCGATTGCTCGCCAACTTTCAGCAGAGGTGCCCCGAACCCCGCGTTCGGATAGAGCCGCCATTCCCGACCGTCGCTATCCATGACAGTGCGCAGGGCGACTTCGTCGAACAGGTTCCGCAGTGGTGCGTAGAAGCGTGTCGCTCGGGGAAACAGAGATTGAGGCTGCAGTTTCGGCTCGACGGTCAGTGGTTGCTGAGCGATCGCGATGACATCTTCGCCGTTGTCGATCGCGATCGGCTCGCCGATTGACGTGGGGACGAATTCGGCTGGTAAAGCGTTGCCAGTTTTTTTCCCAGCCTTTGCAGACGTCTTTGTCTTTGCTTTTGAGGGGAGTTTCTTCGGGACAGGTTTTGCCGTGAGGCCAATCGCGAAGGCGTCATCGGCGTACAGCGGCAGGTGCCGATAGTAGACTTCGAGCGTCAGCACGTTCATGCAGGTCGAATAGAGGCGACCACCGCTGCTGCCCCATTTGTTGATGGGATCCCAGCTTCCGGTGGCGTGGCCGTATCTCACCTGCGTCGCGACAAGCGTGTCGCGACAGGCGGAGTTCCAGGCCCGCCAGTGTTCGCCGCCCAGGTGATGCAGGACCAGCGAGACATAATAGTTCGAGTATTCGTTGTTGCGTTTCGGATCCTGCGATCCCAGCAGTTGATCAACTCGCTGCTGACTGACGCGATCAACCGAAGAGTGCAGATACAGAGTACACAGGTTGCCGATGGCCGTCGTTGCAACGGTTCCGCGTCTCTTGTCCGTGTATCCAAACTCGCCGGTTGACGGAAGATGGACGCTTTGCAGAAATCGAACGACTCGCTCGCGGACCTGATCCGGCACCTTGAGCCCCGAGAGCCTCGCACTGACGAGTGCCATGACCTGCCAGCCGACAACGGACGTGTCACCAGGTTCGCCCGGCGAGTAGCGCCAGCCGCCACCGACGGGATCCTGTGACTGAGCGATGAATTCGATCGACTGCTCGCACGTCTGGATCAGTGTCCGGTCATGTGTGAGACCGTAAGCCTCGCACAGCGCCATCGCGGCGATCCCGTGCGCGTACATCGCTGATCGGCCTTCCGGAACAGCATGTTCGAGTGACGTTCTCAGGTCGCCCTCGCGCGATTGGGCGGCCAGCCAGTCGACTCCTCGCAGTACGACCTGCTGATAGTCGCCGTCCGTGTGAGAATGCCCGGCTCCCAGAAAGCACAGGAGGGCGAGTCCGGTTGCCGCCGTCGGACAGTCCATCGAACTGTTCGGCAGACACGCGTCTCCGCATTCGGCATGTGTGTGCTGCAGGCTCCAGGAGCCATCTTCCCGCTGATGCGCGGCCAGCCACTTCAGACCTTTCTCAACCGCGGCTTCGCTGGCAGGCGTTGCACCCGTCAGTGCTGCCAGTTGTCGCCGCACATCCGGACGTCGACTGGCAAAGCCGCCACCGGACGAAATGCGCCAGCCGTCGGCTGATCCTGCGCCGGTCGGCGACTTGCCTCCACCGCCAGCTTTGCCGCCGTTCAATTCGCTGCCCAGCCCGGAGTTCGCCG
>JAPOLP010000855.1 GCA_029977045.1 Planctomycetota bacterium | reverse complement strand
GCCAGAGCGTTCGCATCGCATCTCCTGTCGTCCGCGACCGGACGCGAGACAGGAATCGAGGACTCGCTCGTACTCGATGAAATCGTCGGTCGAGCGGCTGACGATGAATACCGTATTCACTCACTGATCCGAGCCGTCGTGCTCAGTGAGTCGTTTCGGAAGTAGAAACTTCAATCGTTTAACGCCCAGCCGCAGGCGCCGGCCACCAGACAAGGTGAACGTCGCTGGTTGCCGGCGCCTGCGGCTGGGCGTTAAACGAAGATAAGTCATACGAAGTCGGTAGCGTTGGAAAGCGTTACGGTGAGGTCATCATGCAGAAGACAACTCGGCGAACATTTCTCCGCGGAGCTGCCGGGGCGACGTTGTCGCTGCCGTGGCTGGAGAGTCTGACGTTCGGTCAGGCCCCACCGCCGAAACCGCCGACTCGGATGGCGATCTTTTACGTACCGATTGGCGTCGTGCGCCGCGGGTTCTTTCCTGGCGAAGCAAACGCAGCGATACCTGGTTTCACCAGCAGTCAGGTCGAAATCAAAGTCGACTCCGGAGTGCAGGTCGGGCTGCACCCGTTTGAAAAGCTGACTCCGACGCAACAGCCGCTGGAACGGTTGAAGGACAAGGTCACGTTCATTTCCGGCATGGACCGGTTCTACAAGCATGGCAGCGATGTACATGCTCAGTGCGGGTCGTGCTTCCTGAGTTCCGCGACGGCTCACTCGGTTCACGAATCGGTGTATCCGCTCGCCCGGACGCTCGATCACATCGTCGCTGATCACGTTGGTGACGCGACGCCGTTCCGGACGCTCGAACTGAGCTGTAACAGCCACAAGGACAATAAGGAGTCGATCTACTTCGACAATATCTCGTGGTACGGCACAGGGCACGTGGCTCCGTCGCTGCGGGATCCGCGCAAGGTCTACCGCCGGCTGTTTGGCACGCAGGAAGTCGAGACGCTCCGGAACGTGACTGACCTCGTGCTGGCCGATGCGCGGTCGCTGCAGAAGCAGCTTGGTCGAGCCGACCGGGAGAAATTCGCCGAATACTTCGACGGAATCCGGACCATCGAAGAGCAGATGAGTAAGCTCGAAAAGCTGAAGATCGATCTGTCGCAGGTCAGTCTCGAAGAGCCGCCCGAAGCGCATCTGCCGCGAGGTGAGTACATCCGGCTGATGGGCGACCTGATGATCTCCGCTCTGCAGACCGGGCTGACGAACGTGGCGACTCTGATGATCGGTCCGGAACGCTGGGACACGCCGTACATGTACGAGTCGCTGTTCGACAAGCCGATGAGCCATCATCAGATGTCGCACAATCAGAAGAAGTTTCTGCAGCAACTCCTGCAGGTCGATCGGTTCCACATGGAGCAGTTCGCGTATCTGGTTGAGAAGATGGCCGGGATCGAAGAGGCGGACGGGACGTCGCTGCTGGATAACTCGATCTTCACTTACGGGTCAGGACTCGGCGACGGAGCGACCCATCAGTATTCCGATCTGCCGATCATCGTCGCGGGCTCAGGCGGAGGTCGGCTGAAGACCGGCCAGCACCTGCACTGCCCGGACGGGACTCCTCTGGCAAACCTCTGGCTGACTCACGCCCAGGTGATGGGGCTGCCGATCGATCGGTTCGCGGACAGCATCGCGCCAGTGAGCCAGCTGCTGGTTTAGGGGAGCCCTCTGTGCTTCCTGCACTGAATGCTTCCTCATGAGCAATCCATTCGGCACTCGCTGGACTGCTATTCAACAGTCGGCGTGGCGATCGGCGTCGGATTAAAGCCGAGGATGGCGTACTCGAAGCGGGAGCGGCCGCTCTGGTCTTCTCGCATCTGGTCGGCAGCTCTCGGCAAGCCGTCGATGGCGGCCTGGTAGACGGACGCCTTCACGTCGCCGTACGAGAGAAGAAGGATGACCAGGCTCTTGGGTTGTGGCAGCGACTTGTAGTTCTCGAACAGTTCCCGCTGAAACTGCGCGGATGATTCAGCTCGGAACTCGAACGTGCGCTGGCCGGCAGAGAAAACTGTCTTGCCGGTCGAGTCGACATACAGTTCCCAGATGTCGCAGCGCTTGCGCATCTCGTCGAAGGTCAGCAGATGGCGGACAGCCTCGCCAGGCTTCTGTTTGGCGAACTCGCGGAATTCCTCGCGCAGCTGCTGCACCTGCTCGGGAGTCAACCGGACGTTCTCCGGAGTCCGCGTGCGGATGAGTTCGCGAACGGTTTCGTCAGGAAGGTCGAAGAGTTCGGGCATCAGACCGGCGATCGTGTCCCGCTGCTCGGAGGCTTTGGCGAGAGCTTTTTCCAACGCGTCTTTTTCGAGCCGCAGCGAGTCCGACGAGAGCTGCTCGTCGGTCAGCGACTTCTGCGCGGCTTCCAGTTCGGCTTGAGCTGCGGCGGCGCGAGACTGCAGGTCGGCGAGTTCGGCTCGCGCGCGATCCAGCTCGGCGGTCGTGTCCGAGATCTGGACGGTCGCCTGCTGCTCCTGCGTCGCCGTCGTTTCCTTCACATCCAGAAACTGGGCGAAGATCACGATCAGCAGCAGGTCGAGCAGCGGGGTGAGCTGAAACGTCAGACGCCGCGAGGTCACGACTTCGCCTCCTTGCTCTCAGTTGTCAGCGAGAGTTCACGTTTCGCGCGGGCGACGGTCTCGCGCACGTTCTGCCGGTTCTCGGCCAGGCGGCGGAACCGCGGTTCGACGGCACTGTTGAGAAACATCAGCACAACGGCGGCAGACAGTCCGGCAAACGTCGACCAGATTGCGTCACCGAAGCGGCTGACGATGACTCCGACGGACGTCGATGCCGAGCCACCGTCTCCCGACTGCAACGCCGCTCCGATGGCCAGAATCGTGCCGAGTACGCCGAGCAGCGGGTAAGCCTCGATCATCGTGCGGCAGATGTTGTAGCTCGTTTCAAAAAACATCGAGCCTAGGTAACGGCGTTTCTCATCGAGGATCGACATGCGGTGGTGCAGCGTCTGCCGATCACCGGTGCCGTTCGAGCTGTCGAGCACGTCGCGAACATCACTGAGGAACGCGTCGATCTGGTCGGACAGGTGAGCGTGCGAGTCCATCACGCTGCGATGTTTGATGCCTCGGGTGAAGTCGTCGAGCGACGATGCGATTGACCTCAGGTCCCGCCGCCACCACGTCCACAGAATGAGAAACGCAAAGACGTGAACCGCGAATGCGGCAGCGATCACCAGCGTTGAGAGCGACGACAGGCTGTCAATCAGGCTGCTCAGCGACGGAGTTTCAATCGAGTACGAGGCGGCGAGCATGGCGGTGTTCCGAAGTCCGGACGGCTCTGGCAGACAGGTTGGTTCCGAT
>JAPOLP010000993.1 GCA_029977045.1 Planctomycetota bacterium | reverse complement strand
TTTTTCTTGTCGTGCGTCCACTCGTCGGACGCTGGTCGGAAAGAATGCTCGCCCGCTCTGACGATATGGTCGGGCTGGTTCCGTTCTCGATCGTCCTGCTGCTGATTCTGGCGTCGGCAGTCACGACCGGTCTGATTGGCGTGTTCTCGATCTTCGGGCCGTTTGCTCTGGGAGCGGCACTCTCGGATCAGCAGCGAATTGTGCAGGCAGTTCGCGGGCGACTGGACGAGTTCGTCACGGCTTTCTTCCTGCCGATCTTCTTCACGTTCACCGGTTTGCGAACTGACATGGGTTCGCTCGGTTCTGTCGAACTCTGGACGCTGTGCGCTCTGCTGATCGCTACCGCGGTGGTCGGAAAAATGGCCGGCTGCGGAATCGCGGCCCGGCTTGGCGGATTCAACTGGCGGGACAGCGCGAGCGTCGCCGTAATGATGAATACCCGCGCCTTGATGGGCCTGATCGCGGTCAACATCGGTCGCGACCTGGGAGTGATCCCCGACAGCGTTTTCTGCATGATGGTCCTGATGGCGATTGCCACAACCATCATGACCGCCCCACTGTTACGCCTGCTTGTGCGGTCACCTGGTTCACCTTCCTGAACCGTCCTGCCGAACAGGCTTTCGGTCTGAACCTTCCCGTGATGACGCCAGGGCAGATCATCAAGTCGGGTACGGAGCGATCGACCAGCTCACCTCTCGCTCGGCAACCCAACCGAAAATGAGTCGCCCTGCAGGTAGTGTGAAATGCGGCACCATCCCTTTGACTTTGGTCCGGCAGGATGCACGCACTGCGTGCGACCTGCGTGTGAACCAGGCGGATCAGCTCTGCTGCCAGCTCAGCGTGAGGTGGAAGTCGGCGGCCAGTGCCTCGTAGCGGCGGCGGACCTCGTCGGGCGGAAGTTCGAGTCTATCCGACGCCTCTTGTACGCGGTCATCGTCGATCGGTTCGCGTGGATCGAGCCACGGATCTGCGCCATCGTCATACTGCGTTAGCAGCTTGACATTCAGATCGTCGAGCCCGTCTCGGCGGGTCGCGACTAGGGCTCCCAGAGTCGCGCGGCGGGTGTCGATGAATTGATGGTTGAGAAGCGTGGTGAGTGGTTCGACGGCTCGCGGATCACCAATCTCGCCGAGCGCGTTGATGGCGACATTGCGGAGGCGTTCGTATTCATGGTCGAGCAGCGTCAGCAACCCGGGGACACAGGTTGGCGATCGGGTGGATACAGCAATCGCTGCCAGCCAGTACAAAGTCTCTGTGTCAGTTAGTGAGGAAGGCGAGTCGCCTGGTAGTAGACCAGCCAGATGGTCCAGTTCATCGGCGTTGGGCCGCCAGACTGGTTTTCGTTCGTGTCGACCGTCGCAAAGCCAGTACAACGCCCAGCACGCGGCGTGCGAGGCGGCAGGACCACGAGCGGTCAGGGCCAGAAGCGCTTCGCTCAGGCCGAGGATAAAGACCGCTCCTTCTTCAAAGGCGGCAATCATCACCGCCAGTGCGGCGGCGACGGCGGTTGCGTTGTCCGGGTCGCGGAGGCGGTTGAGCTGGGTCTGCATCCAGCTGGTCTGTGACGCGGGCGTCTGGCTCGTGCCAGTTTCCGCTTTGTTCACGGGAAGGAGTCCGGAGCTACGGACGGTGACCATGCCGGACAGGCCGCCGAAACTGCCGCGATCCTCCGGGCCGCGGCGAAGGAACTCGGCGGCCAGAACGAGCGACAGCGGCTCAGCCCAGACACTTGTCGCCACTTCCTTCGCGGCGCGATCCAAGCCGGTGCTGGCATCTCGCCCGAGGCCGTCATGCTTGCCCGTGGCGGCTGTGAAACGGGCGAAGACTTCGTCGGCCACGGACTGGCTGGCGTTCGGTTCGTCGGCCAGGCACAGCGCTGCCAGAATCGCCCGCGGACGGGTCTCGTCCGCATCCATCAGCCGCCGGGCGCTAGCCCCCGGTTCCGTTCCGTCGTTGATCGGCGCGGTGTCGGATGTGACGTCGTGGGAACCGGACGCTAGCGCGTGGCGGCTGATGGTTTCCCCCAGGATCGCTCGCAGCGTGGCGTCCACGTCGTCGTCGTTGCAGGCCGCTACGCACAAACGCAACGCCTCACGCCAGTGCTCGGTGACCTGCAATTCCTTAATGGCTAAGCCTCTGCCGTCCCACGCATCGGTCTCGACCTCCACCAGGTTTCCCGCCAGCGGTGCGACGCGTTCGGCGAGTGACTTGCCAGGATCGTGGCCGGGGAAATGACCACGGATCAGGGCCACGGCGGCCAGGTACTCCTGGAACGTCAGGTGCCGGAACTCGTAGACCGCCGTCTCCAGACCGTCGTGCCGCACCGTGCCGACTTCGACCAGCAGGCTCGTCCGCGAATCGACCAGCTTCAGAAACTCCTCGGGCGTCCGCCGACGCATCAGGCGGATGTTCGGGTACTCGCTCCGCACGTCTTCGAGCAGACTCAGCACCTCGTCGCGCCGCAGCCGCTGCACGCCGCGGTCGCACATCGCCCACGCCACGTATTCCAGTTGCGGCAGCGCCTCTTCGGCGTCCAGCGGTGCGTCGACGTCGCCGCGCCAATTCAGCAGCACGCCGACTGCTTCCTCGTACAGCTTGTGCCGCCTGGCCGGCAGCCGTCCGACCTTGCGCTGCACCAGAGCCATTGCAGGGCCAGCGCGCACTTTGGGGGCGGGAGGCAAGCTGGATGACTGGCGCTATTGTGTTGTGGCTGTTACAAGCTCGTGAGTGTTGCGGTAGCATGAGGCTGCCGTCGCAGTGACTCACGGAGGCAGACATGGCGGATGC
>JAPOLP010000983.1 GCA_029977045.1 Planctomycetota bacterium | reverse complement strand
GGGCTGGTGACGCAGCAGCAGGTCACGGAAGCCCTCGCCGAACAGTGGGGGATGCCGGTCGTCAACCTCGGCGAGACAACAATCCCGCCAAAGGTGCTGGAGCTTGTGCCGCAGACAATGGCCGAGCTTTACAAGATCATGCCGATCTCATTGAAGAACGACGTTCTGACAGTCGCGATGGCTGACCCACAGAACGTTGCGGCACTCGACGACCTGCGAAACTTCCTCGGATACGACGTCCGGGGCGCCGTCTCCAGCGAATCCGAAGTCGAAGCCGCCATCCAGCGATTCTATGCCGAACGCGAAGAGAGCATCGAAGACGTCATCGGCGAATTTGAAGACCGCGAAGACGGCAAAGGTGGTCGCGAAAACGCTTACGACATCGGTTCTGACGACGAACTCGTCAACTCCACGCCAATCCGCAAGCTGCTCAACATGGTGCTGCTGCTGGCGATCAAGGACAAAGCCAGCGACATCCACTTCGAACCGTTTGAAGACGAATTCAAGATCCGCGTCAAAGCGGACGGTGTGCTGTACGAGATGGTGCCGCCACCTCGCCACCTGGCTAACGCAATTGTCTCCCGTATCAAGGTCATGGCCAACCTCGACATCGCAGAGCGTCGCCTGCCGCAGGACGGTCGTATCGAGCTGAATGTTGGCGGAAATCCCGTCGACCTGCGTGTGAACACACTGCCGACAATGTTCGGCGAATCGGTCGTTATGCGAATTCTCGACCGCACCGTTGTTCAGCTCGACCTGAACAAAATCGGCATGGACTCGACGACGCTCGGTCGTTTCCGCCAGTCACTCGCCCTGCCAAACGGCATTGTCCTCGTGACGGGCCCGACGGGCTCTGGCAAAACAACCACGCTGTACTCGGCTCTTAACGAACTGAACGATATCGAAACGAAGATTATCACCACCGAGGACCCGATCGAGTACGACATCGAAGGCCTGATTCAGGTCCCGGTTAACCCAGACATTGATGTCACCTTCGCGACAGTCCTGCGAGCGATCCTGCGTCACGACCCGGATAAGATTCTGGTCGGCGAAATTCGTGACTTCGAGACGGCAGAAATCGCCATCCAGAGCGCTCTGACTGGACACCTCGTGTTCAGCACGCTGCACACAAACGACGCCCCATCGACGATCGCTCGCCTGCGAGACATGGGCGTGCCGCCATTCATGATCACGGCGACCGTCGAAGCGATCCTCGCTCAACGACTGATCCGCCGGATCTGCGGCGACTGCCGGACGGAATTCGAACCGAGCGACGAGCTGCTGATGGAACTGCAACTGCCCGTCGAGCAGGCTCGAAAGTACAAGTTCTACTACGGTAAAGGCTGCCCGACCTGCAACAACAGCGGCTACAAAGGCCGCGGCGGCCTCTACGAGCTGTTGACGGTTACGGACGATATTCGTGATCTCATTGCGGCGAACGCTTCGTCGGACGAACTCCGCAATCTGGCTCGTAATCAGGGCATGACAACCCTGCGTGAATCCGGACTGAAACTCATTTTCGACGGGATCACGACGATCGACGAGGTCGTTCGCGAGACCGTGATGGAAGACGTCGAGTAGCCCGCTGCTCGCAACAGAAATCAATTCAGAAATCACATCGTGGTCAACTCCAGCCTGCAGTTCAGCGGCTGGCAGCGACCAGGCAAACCTGATGGAGACGCCCAATGCCGACTTATCAGTACGAGGCAATGGACAACACCGGGACGGAGATCAAGGACACCATCGAAGCGGATTCTGAAGCCGAAGCGCAACAGATCATCCGTGAGAAGGGTTTCTTCGTCACTCGCATCAACGAGCAGACCAAGAAGAAAAAGAAGAAAGCTGCGGCAAAGCAGCAGGGCGGCCCCCGAAAAAAGAAGGGCCTCTCTCTTGGCAAGGTCAAGCCGAAGCAGCTTTGTACGTTCACTCGCCAGCTTTCGACGCTGCAGGACGCCGGCCTGCCCGTGCTCCGCAGCCTCAAGATCCTGGAAGGCCAGTGCAAACCGGGACCACTGAAGAACGCCCTGATGGGCACGGTCGAGGATATCGAATCCGGAAGCACGCTGTCCGAAGCGATGTCCAAGCAGCCCAAAGCTTTCGACGACCTGTACGTGAACATGGTGCGTGCCGGTGAGGCTGGCGGTGCGCTGGAAGTCATTCTACAGCGTCTGGCCGACTTCAAAGAACGAGCCCAGAGCCTGAAGAAGAAGGTTCAGGGGGCCATGATTTACCCGTGCGTCGTGGTCATGGTCGCGACGCTGATCGTCGGGTTCATCATGTACTCGATCATCCCGAAGTTTAAGAAGATCTTCGAAGGCTTCGGTGTCGAACTGCCTGAGATCACCAAGCTGTTGATTGCCTGCTCGGACGCCGTCGTCAGTTACTGGTACCTGGGTCCGGCGTTCCCGATTGCCTTCTGGCTGATGATCAAGATCATCAAGAAGAACAAAACGGGCGAGTACATCGTCGACTTTCTGTCTCTGAAGATACCCCTGCTGGGCAATATTCTGCAGAAGTCAACGGTCGCCCGAATCATGCGAACGCTGGGGACATTGATCGCCTCGGGGGTCCCCATTCTGGAAGCATTAACCATCGCGCGGGATACAGCCGGTAATGCCGTGTTCAAACGCGCGTTTGACAATATCTACGCGGCGATTCGCGAGGGTGAATCCATCGCCCAGCCTTTGAAAGAGGCGCGGATCGTCGACGACCTGGTTGTGAACATGATCGACGTCGGTGAGGAAACAGGAGCCCTCGACGTGATGATGTACAAGATCGCGGACGTTTACGACGAAGAGGTCAACGTTCTGGTCGATGGTCTGGTCAAGC
>JAPOLP010000732.1 GCA_029977045.1 Planctomycetota bacterium | reverse complement strand
TCTGATCTCGAACGGTGACGGCCTGCTGGTCTGTTCGACGAACATGATCGGCGAGAATCAGGACCAGGGATTCACGCTGAAAGAAATTCGCGCGAAGCTGCTCGAAGAGTGGCACGCTCGCGAAGTCGTCTTCGTTGATCCGATTGCCGGCGAACCAACCGGGCACGTCGACATGCTGATGACATTCCCCGCAAAGGATACGGTCATCGTCGGCGACTATCGCGATGACGCCGACGATCCGTTTAACCGCCAGTTGCTCAACGAAACCGCCGAGCGGATGCAGTCGGTGCGGCTGCCGAATGGCCGAGATTTGAAAGTCGTTCGCGTCCCGATGCCGAAACAGTCCGACGAGGAAGCCTGGCCGACGTATTGCAATGTCGTGTACGCGAACGGCGTGCTGTTGATTCCGTATTACCCGGAGGACGACGACCAATTCCATGAAGCGATGGCCGTTTATCGTCGGGCTCTGCCCGGCTGGCGAATCGCTGGTGTCGACTGCAGCTCGATCATTCAAACGGGCGGAGCATTGCACTGCCTGACGATGACAATTCCGGCTGACCGGACACTCAACGACAAGCGAGTGTTCCGCGGTCGCCGAGTCGTTCGAGTCCCCGCCGTCCGCGAACCAGCCGGCGAAGCCGTTCCGCGCTGGCGTCCGCCGGTCACGAACTGATGGCCGCCGTTAACTGAGGATCGGCGTCACGACTTCGCCATGCACGCTCGTCAGACGCTGGCGGATTCCGTTGTGGTAGAACGTCAGGCGTTCGTGATTGATGCCGAGCAGGTGCAGCACGGTGGCGTGGAAGTCGTGCCAGTGGACCCGGTTCTCAACGGCTTTCCAGCCGACTTCGTCTGTCGATCCGTAGGCCATGCCGTGCTTCAGCCCCGCTCCTGCCACCCAGACGGAAAAACCTTCCTGATTGTGGTCGCGGCCCAGTCCGACTTCGTTGGACGCTGACTGAGTAAACGGTGTCCGACCGAACTCGCTGGTAAACAGGACGAGCGTATCTTCGAGCATTCCTCGCTGACGCAGGTCGCTCAGCAATCCGGCGATCGGCTTGTCGATCCGCCCGGCTTCGCGGCTGTGATTTCTCAGCATGTCCTCGTGGCCGTCCCAGTTGATGCGCGGGCTACCGAATGCTCCGCCGGCAAAGAGCTGCACGAAGCGGACGCCGCGTTCGAGCAGTCGTCGCGCGAGCAGGCAGCCGCGTCCGAAGTCCGCCGTCTGATCGCCGTTGAGCCCGTACGCTTCGTGCGTTGCCGCAGTCTCACCGTCGAGGTCCGTGACTTCAGGCACGGCAAGCTGCATCTTCGCCGCGAGTTCGTAGCTGCGGATCCGGGCGGACAGGACGTCGCTGGTTCCCCGCTCTTCGAGATGTCGCTGGTTCAGCTTCGCGAGCAGTGCCCGGCTGGCGGCTTCCTTGTCGGCAGGCCGGCGACTAGCGGGGAACAGGTCGTCGATCGGCTCGCCCTTGCTGCGAATTACGACACCCTGATGCTGCGCCGGCAGGAAGCCATTCGACCAGTTGATCGACCCGCCCGCGGGGACACCGCGAGAATCCGGGATGACGACGAAGGCCGGCAGGTCGTCGGTCTCGCAGCCCATCCCGTACGAGAGCCATGAACCCATGACCGGGAAACCGTTCAACCGAAAGCCTGTGTTCTGCTGAAACGTCGCTGGAGTGTGATTCGACGTTTCGGCGAACATCGACCTGATGACTGTCAGCTCGTCCGCGACTTCTGCCAGATGCGGAAACAGTTCCGAGACCCACAGGCCGGAGTCGCCTCGCTGGCGGAACTCCCAGTCATTCTTCCGCAGCAGGCCAACCTGCCCGAAGAAGACATCCGGTCGCTGCTCACTGAGCAGCGACTTGCCGTGCAGCTTTTCGAGAGCCGGTCGGTAATCAAAACTGTCGACCTGGCTGAAGCCGCCGGTCAGGCAGATGTGAATCGCCCGCTTTGCTTTCTGAGTGTGATGCGGCGGCGGATCGTCGGCCTGGCTCGGAACACTGGCTGCGTTTGCTGCCGAGTCACCATTCAGCAATGTCGCCAGAGCCGCTGTGCCGAGTCCGCTCGACACCCACGAAAACACATCGCGTCGATTGAGTTCCGTCATCGCAGTCTCCAGCGATCAGCAGCACCAATGGCGGATCAGGCGGGCGTACATTTCCGTGCCGCGTTCGAGCTGCTCCAAAGCGATCCACTCGTCGTGAGTATGCGCCTGAGCGATGCTACCCGGGCCGAAGACCAGCAGGTTGTCGAGTGCTCCCAGCTTCGCACCGTCGGTGCCGTACGAAACAGTCTTCGGAGCTGCCCGCTCGGCGAGCTGCAGGACTTCCTGGACGAAACTCGAATTCGGATCGGTGTAAAGCGGTGAGCCGTGAACGGGAACTTCAAATTCGAGTCCGTTCGCTTCGGCGGCGCGGCGTGCGCGATCGATGAGATTCTGCTCGTCCTGCCCCGGCATCGGGCGAAAGTAGACCGTGCAGATGCTTTGCGGCGGCGTGATGTTGACGGCTTTTGTGAGGTCGTTGATCCCGATGTTCCAAGTCAGCGTCGGCGGATTGAACTCGTCGTTCTGCCAGCTGCGGTCAGCTTCCGCTTCGTCGTGGATGGCTTTCATCTCGACGAGATATGGAATCATCGCGAGGTTGGCATTCAGGCCCTCACGCGTGCTCGAGTGTGCTGCCTTGCCTCGCGAGGTCGCGACGAGTCCGACGACGCCTTTGTGAGCGTACACGACTTCCAGTTCGGTTGGTTCGCCGATGATCCCGTTGGCTTTGCCGTCGACCATCTCGCGGAAGATTTCGGATCGCTCGGCGACTGCCGCCGCGCCGCCGTAACCGATCTCTTCGTCAGCGGTGCAGGTGATATAGATCGGGTGCTTGAGGTCCTCGGTCGAGAATTGCTCAGCCGCTGCCAGCATACAGGCGATCGAGCCTTTCATGTCGCACGAGCCGCGACCGTACAGCCGGTCGCCAACAACGGTCGGCTCGAATGGCCCGTGCTCGGTGCTGAACCAGGGATCGGCGGGTACGACGTCAGTGTGCCCGAAGTAGGCCATCCCGCCACTACCTGAGCCCTTTCTCGCGACGACGCACGCCTTGCGGACCTTGTTGCGGTCATCGTACTCAATCCGCTCGGTCACGAAGCCCAGCCGTTCCAGTTCGCTCTGGGCGTAGTCGGTGACGGCGACATTCGACAGCGGGCTGATCGATTCAAAGGCGACCAGCTTCTTTGCGTACTCAAGTGCCTGCATGTGGATCTCGATTCGAGGAACACGGTCAATTCGTTGGTGACAAGCGAGACGGAAGTCTCACAGAAGCTTCTGCAAACGGAAACCGACGTCAGGAGCTGACTGCTGGTCAGGTCACTTCTCGAGAAGAGCCTTGCGGATGAAAGCCGGGCGATCGGTGGTGATCGACTCCGCTCCCAGCGAGCGAAACGTGCGGGCAGCTTCAGGATCGTTGACCGTCCAGACGTGAAAGCCGAAGCCGGCTCGCCGGACCTTCTCGACAAAGCTGGCGTCGATGACCTTCAGGTTTCCCTGACTGCCGAGTCCGGTCGCTTTAGTTCGCGTCAGCGTTTGCAGAACGTCGTCCATTGATGGAGACCACGGGCTCGTTTCGGTTTTCTGCCGATAACCAGTCAGCCAGTTGGCCCGGTATTGAGGCATCGTTTTCCGAGCCTCAGTCACGACGGCGTCACTGAAGCAGATCAGCGTGATCTGTTCTGGTTTGAGCTTCGACGCCGCGAGCTGCCTGCCC
>JAPOLP010001158.1 GCA_029977045.1 Planctomycetota bacterium | reverse complement strand
GGGGCCGGCGGAGACGCGGGGCGAGTTCAAGTCGATTCAGACGAAGCTGCCCGGTCTGCTGGCGTGTGAGTACCTGCCGAAGACGGCGGCTCTGGCAGATCAGTTCACACTGCTGCGCGGCATCAGTCACACGACGGGCGATCATCCGCAGGGGCAGTCATATATCGCAACGGGTAACCGGCCGGGACCGGCGATTCAGTATCCATCGTACGGCTCAGTGCTGATGAACGAGCGGCCTGGCGATCCCGACCTGCCGCCGTACGTCGCCATTCCTCAGACCGAGTGGAACGCCGGGTACATGGGCGACTCGTTTTCGCCGTTCAAGACGAACGCCGTGCCGAAACCTGGTGAGCCGTTCTCCGTGCGAGGCATCACGCTGCCGCAGGGAATCACCGTCGAGAAGGTTGCCCGGCGGGAAACGCTGCTGAAGGATCTCAACGCCCGGTTCCGGAAGACAGAGGCCAACAGCCAGTTGCTCGACGCGCTCGACACGTTCGGCCAGCAGGCCTACAGCATGATCACGTCGAGTCGCACTCGCGCGGCGTTCGACGTCAGTCAGGAACCGGAGAGTATCAGCAAGCAATTCTCCGCCGACGAATTTGGACAGAGCATGTTGCTGGCGGTGCGGCTGATCGAATCCGGAGTCCGTTTCGTCACCGTCACGAATACCGGCTGGGATACTCACCTGGATAACTTCGATGGCCACCGCAAGCTGATCCCAGCGTTCGACGGCGCCTTTGCCGCAGGCCTGACTGCCATGAGCGAGAAGGGTCTGCTCGAACGGACGCTTGTCATCGTGATGGGCGAGTTTGGCCGGACGCCGAAGATCAATCAGAACGTCGGTCGCGACCATTACCCGCGAGTCAACTGGTGCATCATGACCGGCGGCGGCGTTCGCCCGGGGCAGTTGATCGGTGCGACGGACTCTGGTGGCGAATCACCAACCGATGACACCGAGATTCATCCCGACGACCTGGGCGCGTCGCTGTTTCACGCTCTGGGGATCGACCATCACAAAGAGTACCACACGCGGACGAACCGCCCGGTTGGCCTGGTGCCGAATGGGAATGTGATCGGCGAGCTGTTCGGATAGGTCTGCGGGGAAGAGTCGTGGGATGGATAGCTGTGGTCGAGTGCAGCGAGCCCACAGATGCCAGCGGTATTAACGAGTACGTGCGGCGCTTCGATCGCGGAGCGATCAGCGACTTACTTGCCGGCGGCGGCCCAGGCTTTCATCTGGGCGATGTTGGCTTCGATCTCGCGGGCTCGTTCCGGGTTGTCCTTCTGGCCTCGCAACGAGTCGAGATAGACTTGCATGTCGCTGTCGTACATCTCAGCGGACTCAGGCTCGCGGCCCTGGTCGCCGGTTGTTTCCATCCAGTCGCTGAGTCGTGCTCGCAGTTCCTTCAGCGTTGATTGGTGAGCTGGATTGGCGGCCAGGTTGTTGAGTTCGTGCGGGTCGTTCTGCAGGTCGTAGAGTTCCTCGTTCGGACGCGTCGGTGAGAACAGCAGACGTTCCTGGAGTTCGTTCAGGCTGCCGGCTTTGTGGGCATCCCGCAGGGCGATCAGGATCGACTTGTTGTCCTTGTAAGCGCACGGTTGCAGGTGCGGACGCTGCGGCAGGAAGTTGCGGATGTACTTGAAGCGTGCCGTGCGGACGCAGCGGAGATGGTCGACGGTTTCGTCGCAGCGGTCGCGAGCGGAGAAGATCGCGTCTCGCGGCTGATAGTCCGTCGACAGGATGTCGCGAGCCTGAATCGACTTCGGTTGTGGAATCCCAGCGAGGCCGAGCGACAGCGCTGCGATGTCAATGTGCTCGACGAGGTCCGTGCGCGTCTTGCCCGCACCGATGCCCGGTCCGGCAATGACCAGCGGGACGTGAATGCCTTCCTCGTACATGAACTGCTTACCGCG
>JAPOLP010000295.1 GCA_029977045.1 Planctomycetota bacterium | reverse complement strand
GGCGTCCTGATCTCGATGTCGCCGGAAACGCAACCGCCAATTCCTCCGTCGCGTGTCAGCCATGAGCAATCCCCGAGTTTTCATCAGCTACAGCCACGACTCGTCGGAACACAGCGAGCGGGTCCTTAAACTCGCTTGGGCTCTGCGCGGGCACGGCATTGATGTCGAGCTGGACCAGTTTCACAACGAGGAAATCGTGGACTGGCCACGCTGGTGTCGACAGCAGATCAAACGCAAACAGTCCGACTTCGTCTTGTGCATTTGCACGGCGGAGTACCAGCGGCGGATCGAGGGCGACGTGCCGCCGGAGAAGGGCAAGGGTGTGTATTGGGAAGGCAGCCTGCTCGACGACGAAATGTACAACGACAAGGGCAACCGCCGTCTCATTCCGGTCCTGTTTGATGCCGAGTCTGAGTCATGCATCCTCGACTTCCTGCGTGGCTGGACGTTGTGCCGGTTAAGCGAGTTTGAACTCGGCGATCCCGGCTACGAGCACCTGCTCCGGATCCTTCTGGGTAAAGTGAAGGTCGAGAAGAACGCCCTCGGCTCGATTCCCGATTTGCCAACACAACGCGCGCCCGACAACTCATCGTCAGGGGTGGCTGGGGTCGAGCGTAGCGAGCCCCCAGCAGACGGGGCATCCCACGAAACTCCCAATGAAACTGGGGGCTCGCTGCACTCGACCCCAGCCACCCGGATTATCAATTCGCAAAGCAAACTGCCTCACACTACCGAAAAGCTCATTGGACGCGAGACGGAGTTGGCGATGCTTGATGGAGCCTGGGACGACGCGCACAAAAACGTCGTCGTCGTGCGGGGTAAGGGTGGGGAAGGGAAGACGTCGCTGGTGGCCTCGTGGATGGCTGAGCTGGCGATGAAGGATTGGCGTGGGGCGGAGTGGGTGCTGGACTGGTCGTTCTACAGTCAGGGGACGCGGGATCAGAGCACGGCTTCGGGTGAAGCGTTCATTATCTCGGCACTGGGGCACTTCGGCGATCCGAAGCCGAATGAAGGTGGGGCCGGAGGAACGTGGTGCGCGGCTGGCTCGGCTGGTTGGTGAGCGGCGTGGGCTGCTCGTGCTCGACGGTCTTGAGCCACTGCAGTATCCGCCGGGACCGCTGCACGGGCAGTTGCATGACAAGGGGGTTGCCGCGCTGCTCAAAGGCCTGGCGGGCCACAACGCCGGGCTGTGCGTCGTCACGACACGGGAAAAGGTGGACGAAATCAAGCAGCATTACGGGCGATCGGCGATCGATCATTCGTTGGAATATCTGTCGCCCGAGGCTGGTGCGGCGCTGCTGCATCATTCCGGGGCGCAGCGGGCCGGCGACAAATACCCGATCGCCGTTGATGACGAGGAATTGCAGGAGGCCAGCCGCGAAGTCCAGGGTCACGCGCTGACGCTGTTTCTGATCGGGCAATACCTGAAGTTGGCTCTCAAACGCGCGCAACGTGGTGACATCCGTCAGCGGGATCGGATCAAGCTGGCGGATGCGGACAAGAAGTACGTCAACGACGCGACACGTCCGTACGGCCACGCCTTCAAGGCGATCGAGGCGTATGAGCGGTGGCTGGAGGGAAAGGATGAAGGCGGAAGGCGGACGGATGAAGGTCTGCGTCAGTTGGCTATCCTGCGTCTGCTCGGCCTGTTCGACCGCCCGGCCTCGGAAGAGTGCCTCACGGCACTGCGTGCCAAGCCGGTCATTCCCGGCCTGACCGAGTCGTTGGTCGACTGTGAGGACGAGGACTGGAACAGTGCCCTGAGTTGGCTTGAGGAAAACAACCTCGTCGGCGTGAACGCGGACGGCTCGGTCGATTGCCACCCGCTGCTGCGCGAGTACTTCGCGGTGCAGCTTCGTAGGCCGGACCAAGCGGAGCGCCGTTCCGGCAATGCTCCAGACGACGATGCAACTGCCGGAGCAGCGTCGCTGCGCTCCTCGATCCGGCCTACGGGAACGACGAGCGAGGCGTGGCGGGCGGGTCACCGGCGGGTGTACGAACACCTCTGCGCGAGCACGCAGGAAGGCGACGCGCCCACGCTCGAAGCCCTCCAGCCGCTCTACCAAGCCGTGGCCCACGGCTGTCAGGCGGGGCTGCAGCAAGATGCATGTGACAATGTTTACTACGCGAGAATCGCGAGAGGGAACGAAGCCTACGCGATGAGAAAACTCGGCGCATTTGGTTCCGAATTGGCAGCGGTTTCCTGTTTCTTCGAGTCGCCGTGGATTCGCGTCTCGCCTGCGCTCACCGCAGCGGACCAGGCTTGGCTGCTAAATCAAGCTGCCACTGGCCTGCGCGCCTTGGGTCGGCTAACCGAGGCCGTCGAACCGATGCGGGCCGGGATGGAGATGAAAGCGAGCACGGAGTATTGGAAGAACGCCGCTGCGGGAGCCAGTAACCTGAGCGAGCTGGAGGTGACGCTGGGCGAGGTGTCCCAGGCGGAGCGGGACGCCGCGCAGTCAGTGACCTACGCCGACCGCAGCGGCGATGCGTTTCAGCGCTCGACCAAACGCACGACCCATGCCGACGCCCTGCACCAGGCGGGTCGCCGGGCCGAGGCTGTCGCGCTCTTCCGCGAGGCCGAGCAGATGCAGGCCGAGCGCCAGCCCGACTACCCGCTGCTCTATTCGCTGCCAGGCTTCCGGTATTGCGACCTGCTCTTGACGGAGGCCGAGCGTGCCGCGTGGATAGTCGCCTTTCGCTCCGCGAAAGATGCGCAGGACGAAGGCCGTTCCTTTTACGAAGCGAAAGGCGACTATCTCAAAGTCTGCAGTGACGTCTCCCATCGCTCGGCGCAGACGCTGAAGTGGTCCGAAAGCAACCTCGGTCTTCTCACCATCGCCCTGGACCATCTGACGCTGGGCCGAGCGACGTTTTACGCGTCGATTCTGGAAAGTGGCATGGGCTTCCAGCCCGTGACGGCGGGAGCCAATCACGGGCTGGATGCCCGTGCCACGTGGGAAACGGCCCGCCGCGAACTGGAAGCCGCCGTGACCGGCCTTCGCCGCGCCGGCGCGCAAGAATTCATCGTCCGCGGCCTCCTCACGCGCGCCTGGCAGCGTTTTCTGTCCGGACAGACGATCGGTCTGGACAGTGCGCAGAGCGACCTGGACGAAGCCTGGGAAATCGCCGAACGTGGCTCGATGAAACTCTTCCTGGCGGACATCCACCTGTACCGGGCGCGGCTCTTTGGAGTGCGGAATTCGGAATGCGGAGTGCGGAATGAAGAATCGCAGTATCCGTGGGACCGGAATCCGGATGGCACGCCGCGTGGGCCGCTCGACGACCTCGCTGCTGCGGAGAAGCTTATCAACGACTGCGGCTACCACCGCCGGGACGAGGAACTCGCCGACGCTAAAGCGGCCCTGCTGCAATGACGCTGAATTCTGGACGACTGAATTCCGTAGTTGACGAGGTTACGAGTCCTTTTCGCTGCAGGAATCTCGTCGAATCGCAGGGACTCGTGGCCTCGTCCACTACGTTGGGAATGTCAGTGCATCCGGCAGCCTGACGGGGCGATTTCCGCCTGAAACGCGAAGTCTGGGGTTCGTTGTGAGGGCCTCTCCGGACCACTAAAATCCGGGCCTCTTTAAGCGAGTCGGAGACTGCCCTCAGGCGATGAGTCAGGAGACGCTGCGTTGTCCGTCGGAAACGGTGAATCTGGTGATCTTTCAGTTCCGCAGGAGCGGATTCAGCAGCACGATATCCTCAAGGAGATGAAGGACTCGTACCTCACGTACGCCATGTCCGTCATCATCTCCCGAGCGCTCCCGGATGCCCGCGACGGCCTGAAACCCTCGCAACGCCGCATCCTGGTCGCGATGAACGACCTGAGCCTCGCGCCCGGTGGTTCGACGACCAAGTGTGCCGGTATCGTCGGTGAGACGATGAAGCGGTACCACCCGCATGGCGACGGAGCGATCTATCCGACGCTCGCCCGCATGGCTCAGGACTGGGTCATGCGCAACACGCTGATCGCCAAGCAGGGCAACTTCGGATCGCTGGCCGGCCTGCCACCCGCTCAGATGCGATACACCGAGGCGAAGCTCTCGCCCGCCTCGTCCGACATGCTTGCCGACCTGCAGTACGACACGATCGACTACGTCCCGACATACGATCAGAAAGACACCGAGCCCGTCATTCTGCCAGCCAAGTTCCCGAACCTGCTGGTTAACGGTTCGACCGGCATCGCGGTCGGCATGGCGACGAGTATCCCGCCGCATAACCTGGGCGAAGTCGCCGACGCCGTCGTCACGCTGATCGACGAGCCTGAAGCGCCGATCGATCAGATTATCGACGTCCTGCCCGGCCCGGACTTCCCGACCGGCGGCATCATCTGCGGCCGCTACGGAATCCGGCAGGGTTACCTGACGGGACGTTCGACACTGACTCTTCGCGCGAAAACGCACTTCGAGAAAGAAAAGAACAGCGACGTCATCGTCGTCACCGAGATCCCCTACATGGATACGCGCGACCGTATCCGTGAGAAGCTGGAACTGCTGGTCCGCGACGAGAAGATCAAAGGCATCTCGCGGATCGTCGACCTGACCGACCGCAAGACGCCGACCTGGCAGGTGCGGCTGCACATCGTGCTGAAGAAGGGCGAGGACAAGGAAGTTGTCCTCAACCAGCTGTATCAGTTCTCGCCGCTGCAGACGACGGTCAGCGTCATCCTGCTGGCTCTGGTCGGTAACCGCCCGAAGCTGCTCAACATCAAAGAGCTGCTGCAGGAATTCATCCGGCACCGCGTCGACGTCATCCGCCGCCGCACCGAGTTCCTGCTGTCTGAAGCTCGAAAACGCAAACACACCGTCGAAGGGCTGATCATTGCCCAGTCGAACATCGACGAAGTCATTGCGACGATTCGCAACTCGGCCAGCCGTTCCGCCGCGAAAGACGCACTGCAGCTCATTCAGGTTCCGGCCGAGCTGGTGGCTCGCGCGCTGGGAGAAGACGGTTTCCGTAACTTCTCGGACGAGCACGGCAACAAAGAGAGCTACTCACTGTCGAACAACCAGGCCGAAGCCATCGTCTCGATGCAGCTCGGCTCGCTGGCGAACCTCGAACGCGAAAAGCTGCAGGGCGAGTATCACAAGCTGCTCGAAGACATCTCCGGCTTCCTATTCCTGCTCTCGGACGAGGCCCACATTCTGGCGGTCGTCCGCGAGGACATGCTGGAGCTGAAGAGCAAGTACGGCGACAAGCGGCGGACGGAGATCAGCGAAGAAGAGCTGACGAACGTCAACAAGGACGACCTGATCGCCGAAGAGAACATGGTCGTCACGCTGTCGACTCGCGGTTACGTCAAGCGGATGCAGCTCGCGACGTACCAGGCACAGAATCGAGGCGGCAAGGGCATTACCGGTGCCAAGACCAGCGACGAAGAAGATGCGATGCAGCACCTCTTCGTGGCGAGCACTCACGATTACCTGCTGTTCTTCACGAATCAGGGCAAGGTCTACTGGCAGAAGGTCTACGACATGCCGCTGCAGAGCCGCACTGCGAAGGGCCGGGCACTCGTCAACCTGCTGAGCCTCGACGAAGGCGAAGAGGTCGAAAACTGCATCGCCGTCCGCGACTTCGACAACGAACACTTCCTGCTGATGGCGACGCGTAACGGAACCGTCAAGAAGACGGCTCTCACCGAGTACAGCCGTCCGCGCACCGGCGGCCTGATCGCGATCAAGCTGAAGGAAGGCGACGAACTGGTTGACGTCGTCATCGTCGGCCCCGGCGACGACGTGTTACTTGCCACGGCAACCGGCATGGCGATCCGCTTCCCGCACACCAACGCCCGAGCAATGGGCCGCGCTGCCGCCGGTGTTCGCGGTATCAAGCTCAGTAAGGGTGACAAACTGGTCGGCATCGTAGTCGCCAACCCCGAGATGCAATTGCTCTCGGCCTGCGAACACGGTTACGGCAAACGAACGCCATTCGGTTTCGGCGGAGTCGTCCCGGACCTCGACGACGCGAACGACAGCGACGCCGAAGAGCCCAGTGCAGACGTAGTCGAAGCGGAAGCCGAAGAAGGTGACAGCGAGGAAGGTGGCGAACGCAGCAACTTCACCTACCGCTCGCAGAACCGCGGCGGCAAGTGCGTTCGCGATATCCGCACCAGCAAACGCAACGGTCGCGTCGTCGACATTCTGGCCGTCGAGGACGGCGACGAAGTCCTGATGGTCACGACCGGCGGCAAGATTCAACGCCTACGAGTTGCCGACATCAGCATCGTCGGCCGCAACACGCAAGGCGTCCGCATCATCCGCCTCGACGACGACTACGCTCTCGCCTCCATGGCCCGCATCCCGGCTGAGATCGTCGACGAGGAACAGGAAGCTCCCGCCGCACCAGCGATCGCAAAAACGCCAGCGACTGAAAGTCCGAAAGCAGAAACGCCACCGAGCGATAGCCAGCCTGATGCCGCAGGCGGTGAAATCGACGAGGCGTAGTGCGATCCTACGAACTCGACTTCGTGTAGCGAAAGTCGCGAAGACTTTCGGTCCGGTTGTGCGCCGAAACTCTGGGCGAGTTTCGCTACGACGGCGATGGGCAGCACGCTATTCCTCGCCGAGCAGTTCCCGAGCCCGTTCGAACACCGCGTCGAGCATTGGTTCGGTGAGCCGTTTCGTAAACGTGTTCTGCTGGCTGGGGTGGAAGCTGCCGATCACGCGGCGCCCGCCGGCCAGTTCGAACTCAGCACCGTGACCGAATTTCGGCAGGCGCCCTTCGTACCAGCCTCGATCGCGAGCCAGATCGATGACCGCTCGCCAGCCGATCTGCCCCAGAGCGATGATCACTTTGACCTGTAGAGCGTCAAACGTCGCGTCGAACCACTCGCGGCAGTT
>JAPOLP010000937.1 GCA_029977045.1 Planctomycetota bacterium | reverse complement strand
TCTCTCTTTTCGGCACGCCGGGGCTTAAAGAGTTATCTCTTTTTGTGAGAGATATCTCTTTTTCGGAAACTCGCTGGCGTCACCTCGCCAGTTTCAGGGCCTGCTGCAGTTCCGCCGCCGAGTTCTTCGTCTGCTTGAACCGAGGCTGCCACTTGCCGTCTGCGATCTGCCGCAGCAGTGAGTCGGCCTTGTTGAGCTGCCCGTTTTCGCTGAGCAGCTTCGCGTGGCTCAGCAGGTAATCCGGGTTCGTTGACTCCCAGGCAAAGGCTTCGTCCCAGGCCATGCTGGCTCGACCGATCTGCTGTCGCGAGCCGAGTTCGTTCGCCAGCGAACTCCAGGCACCCGAGTTATTCGGCACGCTGGCCAGTGGCGACGTCCAGAAGTCCCAGGCGTCGAAGGGCAGCCCCATCTCCGACAGCAGATGAGCTGTCCGGAAGCACGGCTGAGTCGCGTCAGGATCGATCGAACGCCAGCGGTCGCCGAGTTCGCGGATTCGTCCCGCAAGATCACCCGGCATTGGTGACTCAGTGTTCTGGGCGTCAGCAACGGCTTCCGCCAGCAGATCGAACGCCGCGATGTAGTGCGTCCGGAACTGCTCGACGTCGATCTGTTCGGGCAGCCGGTCGAAGTCGAGCTGCAGCGCGTGTTCGAGCCGCCGGGCTGCTTCGTCGAGATCGCCGAGCGCCTTCGCGTTCGTCGACGCGTGCCGCCACAACGATGATTTAGCGGCAAGTTCCGCATGGCTCAGCAGCGTCTTGAAACAGCGTTCCGCTTCCGCGTGCCGTTCCCGTTTCGTCAGGTACGGCAAAGCGACAGCCGCCAGACGCGGACTCGACTCGACTTCCTCGTCGTCAAACACCGACGCGAACAGCTCGTCAGCAAGTTCAACCTCTTCGACCAGCAGGCAGGCTTCGGAAAGCGCGATGACGGCGAGAGGTGCCTCGTTACCGATCAGTTTCTTCGCTTCCGCACGCACTGCCGCTCGCCACTTTCCGCGATCCAGCGATCCGTGCACTTCCGAATCGAGAATGACGACACCGCCCCGCGTCGCAATCGTGTCCGCTTCTCGCAGCAGATATTCCGCGTACAGCTCAGCCGTGTCGTCACCGGCTCCAGCCTTGAGCAGCCATTTGACACGTTGAACACGAGCGCTCGTGAACTGTCCGGGCCGCTCTTCCAGAGCCGCCGCTGTCGCCGCCAGCTTGCGATACAGGAACGGCTGAGCGTCACCGGTATTCGGTAGTTGCTCCGCAATCGTTTTCAGCAGGAACCAGACCGTCGCGGCGTTCTCGACCTCGCCAATCGTCTTCAAGTCGTCGGCCAACGTCGTTGCCGTCTGCGTACCGATGCGATCTTTGTACGCCGCTCCGCTCGACCAGCGACCGAAGATGTTCTGCGTCGACGCGATCATCTTCAGGCAACGGCTGGCGTCTTCCGACAGTTTGAATTCAATCGCCGGGTTGCCACCGAGATTCCATTCAGCCGCCTGCCGCAGGTACTGCGAAAGCGGATGATTCGGATGTCGGGACGTCGCCGTCTGAATCGCCGTAAGCTCACGCGGGCTCTTGCTGTGCATCAGCGTCGCGAAGCCAAGAGGGTATTCCCCTTTCGCGAAGAAGCACTGTTCCATCACCTGATACAGGTCCGTGCCCTTCCCAGTTGCGTAGTACGCCGCGACCAGCTTCAGAGCATCCGCCCGACTCACCTTTGAGAAGTCCGTCTTCCCGTCTTCCTTCTCTGGGAGCGACGGAATATCGAGCTTGTCTGCTTCGCGATACGGCAGCGGTAGTACGACGAAGGCCTCGCCGTCAGGCTTCAGAACGGGAGCGTCACACGCGGCCCGCTCGAACTTCGAGTCACCTTCAAGCTGCTTATCACCGGCAAACGCGACAACACTTCCGTCCGCTTGATACTCCTGCCGCGAGAGAACGTCGCCGGACTGAGTCTCGACCAGCCGCCGCTCAATCAGCCGCGCTTCGGCGTCGAAAACGAGTTCGATCGCCAGCAGACGCGTTTCCTTCTCGCGACCGAGTTTCTTTGCCGCCTTCGAGATCCCTTCGTTGATCAGCGGCGTGATACGAATCGTGTGTTCGTCGATAAGTTCGACATTGGCACCACGACTCGACGTATCCACATCGGCGATGTACCACGGGATCAGCGACTGCAGAATCGAATCAGCGATCAGTCGAGCATCCCGGCGAGCCCCGACGGCAAAGTCCGGATACAGATGCCACACCGACTTGCCGTCACACAGTATGACCTCGCGCAGCCCGTCCGTCAGAGTCCGTTCGATACGGAACTGACCGGCACCGTTCACGACGGCGCTCAAGTTGTCGGCACCAGGTACGCCAACCGTCTCCCAGCCTCGTGCCCGAGCTTTCTCAATCAGCTTCGCGGCTTCCGGCGACATTGTGCCGCGAACGATCATGCCATCCTTCTCAGCAGCAGCGTCAATCGCAGCCCACCGATCGATCGACAATGTCTCCATGCCGCGACAGCGTTCAATCGGGTCAGCAATCAATCCGAACTGATGCGGAAAACGGGATTCCCAGCCTGCTGACTGTGGGACATATCCAAAGTCGAACTCGTCAAAATCAAAATTCGGATCATTGAGACCGGGAGGAAGGAAGTAGTGCTGCCCGTTCAGGATTACGTCATTAGTACCCCTGACCATTAACTGCAGGATCTCGTCACGTGCCGTGTTCGGATCATTCAGGCTGACGTAATACTTTGAGAGGGCTCGGCGTGGCGTCACTGCATACTCCGGAGGTGCGAACTGCTTTCTGTCCCAGGACGGAGTTGTAAACCGACGGCGACGCGTCACTTCGCGGTCGACCAGTTCGACCGGCAGCTCAAACATTGGCTGTACCGCGAATCCGTCGGGAGGAACAAAGAAGTCGACGTCGGAAACCGCGTTCTCAGATAATTGTCGGTTCAGCCCGAGAAGATCAGGCCGACGCCCGAGACGTTCAAACTCGAATCTGTCGACGTC
>JAPOLP010000674.1 GCA_029977045.1 Planctomycetota bacterium | reverse complement strand
TCAGAACTGGTGTGATCAGCCCCTGCCCAGTGCGTCAGCGGGTTCGCTGATCTGGGAATCTCACTTTGCCGCTCGGATCAGTCTCCGGGGTTGTATTGCAGATCGTCTGCGGTTCCTCGCGTTGCAACGTAGTAGATAATTCCGGCGATCACCGCAGTGGTTGCTGACGCAAATAACATCGGGACGTAATGGTCGGCGACGCCGCGCTCGCGACAGGTGTCGATCAGCCACCCGAGTGCCGGGGCGGAGATTGCGACACCGACTTCGGTAAACCCCAGGACGATCGTTGTCCCCGTTCCTCGATACTGCTTCGGAAAGACTCCTGAGCCAAGTGAGACGACCGACGGAAACAGCAACGCGTGCCCGAAGCCACAACTCGGTGCCGGGATAATCAGGTGCCACTGGGACTGGCAAAACGCCAGCAGTACATGCCCGATCGCGTGGCCAGAGAGGCCCATCAGGATCAGCTTGTGGCGGCCAAACCTCGATGCCCAGCTGGCTGAGGCGACTCGGAAGCAGAACGCCGAGAAGCAGTACCCCAGAAAGAACGTCCCGATTCCGCCGAGGCCGCGCGTCGTTGTCATTCGCGTCAGAAAGACCGTCGCGACCGACAGGTTGACACCCATCATGATCGCCGCGAGCACGATCACTCCCGGCCAGTGACGGCGCATCAGCCGGAAGATGTGCGGCGTTTCGTGCGGTCGTTCGTGTCCGTCACCGCGAGTTACGATCACTGACAGAACGAGATACACAACAGCAAGGCCGGTCGCGGCTCCAAACAGGATGCGGAACTGCAGAGCGCCTTCGTCGGTGAGCCAGAAAATCAGGTCGCCGAGCTGCGAACCGATCACCATGCCGAGAAACCCGCTGCTCCCGAAATTGCCAATCACTTCCGTGCGACGTGCGCCAGGGACCTGATTCTGGATGTAGAGGATTCCCGCAGTCGACATCCCCGCGATGCCAACAGCGAAACCAATTCGCGCCGCATAGATCATCCAGCTCAAGTCCCGGATGCTCACAAAGGCCAGACAACTGACGACGAAGAGCAGTGAAGCACCGACCCAGACCAGCCGTGTTCCGTAACGGTCGAGCAACTGGCCGAGAAACAGACGGCTGACGAGTGCGCCGATCATGCCTGCCTGAATGATCTCGCCCGTGGTCAGTTCACTCCCGCCAAGAAACGTCACCAGCTCGGCGAAGCGAAAGGTCAGCGAGTTCGCACAGACCATCGAGAAGTTGGCGGCAAAGCACAGCCAGAACGTGCGACCATAGACGCTCGGCGCGTCGACCGCGGAGTCGTCATCAGTCGCCAGCGTCGGCGACTGGTCGGCGGAGATGGCTCGTTCGATGCTCAAGGCACAATTCGCGGGATCATCCGGCGGGGCAGCAGACGTCGCTGCGGAAGATGATCGATCAGGAGGGACGCAGGCTGCGACACCCGCGTTTGGTGGTGGAAGGACACGGAGTCTACGGAAGTGCGGACAGCGGCGACAGGCAGCAGGTTCAACTCAGACCCGCGTCGACAGAGAGTTCATCCGCCGAATGCTCCGTACCGACGCACGCCTCGGGCGAAAGCCACCTGATTCGCGATAAACAGAACGGCAACCCAGGCCAGCGCAATTCCCAGCTCAAGCACGAGTGCCTCATCGGGGATCTTCCCCAGCAGAATCGCCGCCGGAAAATATGCCAGGTACTTGAACGGCAGATGCTGGCACCACACTCCAAGCTCGCCCAGCCAGTCGAGCGGAATCATGTGCCCCGACAGGAAGTAGTTGACCATCATGTAGACGAAGAGCAGCGAGCTGACTTCCAGAAACCAGAACGCGATCAGCCCGATCAACGATTCCAGTAGAAAGCCAATCAGGAAGGCCAGGGCCAGCGACAGGCAGAACGCGGCGATACGCGTCGAATCGGGCTGAATGTCGAAGTAGTCGCGGCACAGCCAGAAGACCAGAGCGAACGGGCCGGTCGCCACCGCGTAATAGACGAGCTTGTGAGCGACTCGTGCCCAGAACAGGTAGGAGAGCATGTTGACTGGCTGCGTCAGGTATTTCTTGATCGTGCCGTCACGGACGTCGCGAGCGATGCCGCTTGCGAGGCCAGGCATACTCGAAAATGCCCGGCCAACCATCGCCAGCAGGTAGTAGGCGACCATGTCCGGATAGCGGTAGCCGTTCATCGACGACTGCTCATGCCCGGTGCCGACCTGGTAGATCGCTCCCCACAGGAAGATCTGCGTGACGATCGGCAGAAATCGGACCAGCGTCGCTAATGCAAAGTCGCCGCGATAGAAGAAGCGTTCTTCCACACAGGTCTTGAGAATGATCCAGTTGACCCGCATCTGGGCGAGCATGGCAGAATCCGCGCGGCGGTCAGTACGGAAAGAGACGCACCTCGCCGGTTGGCGCGGTGCTCAACGCCGCGAACCTTACAGGTGAGCCAGGTCGCCTGTCGATTGCTTCGCAGGCACACGGGAGAACGTTACGCGAAACGTCGTGATGCCGACGGTCAGCTGATCGCCGCTGCGAATCTCAGCTTCTTTGACAATCTCACCGTTGAGCTGCGTGCCGTTGCTGGACTGCCGGTCTTCAACCCATAGACGTCCGTCTCGAACGACGAGGGCACAGTGAATCCGGCTGGCCCAGGTGTCGAAAACGCGAACGTCAGCTTCCTCGCCCCGTCCGATAGTCGCGGGCAGAGCGTCAAGGGCGACGTCATCGATCGTCGAAACCGCATCGCAGCAGGAAAGTCGAACTGCCATGGCACTGTTAAGAATCAATAGACACAAACAGGGTGACGGAGCACCAATCCATGGAGAACCGCAGTCAATTCAAAATGTAAAAAACCGGAATGGGTTGTCAGCGGTGGGGACGATAAGCGGGCAGGGGAAGCACAACAGATCGCAAAGCTGACAGCGTGAGGATTACAGGGAGGTTTTCCGGCGGGAATTGTGGATACTCCGATCCACAATCTAGGACATTACGCTACCAGCCAACGGTAAGTGCGTCAATCAATATGACTGATATCGCTCGAACAAATAGAACCGGCAGGCTCAGGATGCTGATTCACCTACGGCTGACGGTCCGTTTCCGGGGCCAGAGATGGGTGGCAACGGCGTGGAAGCAGACGAGTCACCGTGGCTGACGTCGGAGTCAGATTTGACAGGTTGCCTCCGCAGTGACAGCCGACCTTCATAGAGCAGAACCAGGTATGCCGGCACGAGAATCGGACGCACGACAAACGTGTCGAGCAGCACTCCGAAGGCGAGCGCAAAGCCGAGCTGGTGCATTCCGACAAGTGATCCTGCCAGCAGAGAGGAGAACGTTCCTGCCATGATGATCCCGCAGCTCGAAATGATGCTGCCGGTCTTCGTCAATGCGACGGAAACTCCCTTCGTCTTGCCATGTAGAATCTGCTCCTCGCGGATGCGCGTCATCAGGAAGATGTTGTAGTCCTCGCCGACGGCGATCAGGATCGTGAAGAGGAACGTTGGCACCTTCCAGTCGAGACCCGTGAAGCCTGCCGGGTCAAGTGCCCAGAAGACGGCGAAGGTCACGCCGAGCGTCACGAGATAACTGAAGAACACGCTGATGATCAGATAGACGGGAATCGTGAACTGCCGTAGCAGGATGACCAGAATCAGAAAGATGCCCAGCAGAACCAGGCTGTCGACGACCTTCTGGTCACGGTCGGTGACTGTCTTCAGGTCCCTGATGCTGGCCGTGGGGCCGATCGCGAGGATCTCGATCTCATCGGGGTTCGAGGGGGACAGCACCTTGATGGCCGTATCCAGGACTTCCTGCCGCAGTTCGACGAACTGAGAAATACTGTCCCTTGAGAATGGGTCGTCCCGGCTGATGAGATCGATCCGAGTCAGGTGGCCCGCGAAGTCACCAACCTGTGCGACGTAATGCTTCGTCGTCTGCTCGTCTTCAACGGCGTTTTCGAGCCCCTTGCCGATTCCTTTGAGGCGGTCGAAGATGCTTCCAAAGCCGGTTCGGCTGGCAACTGAGTTCGGCTCTTCGGACTCTTTGTCCGTGCTACT
>JAPOLP010000121.1 GCA_029977045.1 Planctomycetota bacterium | reverse complement strand
CCTCCTGCGGTCTGAACGATTCCGTATGCAAATTTCGCTTTCGCGCCGGCTTCGTCTTTGTCCATCCCCGCGGATGCCAGCATTTCCCGAACGAGATCCTGGCTGGCAACTGACACAGCCCAGAATGTGCCAAGGCCGACGGCGGCAAGCAGCATTCCGAAAAACGCCCGCTTGTTCCAGGCGGGGTTCATCAGCAGGTCCTTAAAACTTCCAAGTTGTGCGGACGCACCCTGTGCCTTCTTCGCTTCCCACTGTTTTGGCTCTTTGACGGATGACCGAACCCAGAGAATCAGCAGTGCGGGCGCCACTCCCAGCAGGTAGGCATACCGCCACTCGGCCCCGACCGCGATTCCAGCAATTGCTGCCATCGCTGTTCCAATGACACTCGACGCGTGAAAGATTCCAGAAGCGTGAGCACGGGCCCTGGCGGGGAAGACTTCTGCAACCAGACTGGCAGCAACGGCCCATTCGCCACCAACTCCCATCGCGACAAGGAAGCGCAGAGCGGCAACGTGCCACAACTCAGAAGCGAAGTACGTGAGGCCGGAAAACAGCGAGTACATCAGAATCGTGACAACCATGATCGGCTTGCGACCGTATCGGTCGGCGAGCGTCCCGGCAGCCAGACCGCCGACAGTTCCCCCCAGCAGAAAAATGCCGAGAAACAGATCGCCGTACTTCGCGACGTCGGCACCTTCTCCGCCGAGGATCTCGGTGAGCATCGCGGTGCGTGTGATGTTGAAGATCTGGCCTTCGTAGACATCGAAGATCCATCCGGCAGATGCGATGGCGAGAACCAGCCACTCGTAACCAGTAATACCTCGATACCACGGCCCCGATTGCTGATCAGCGGTCTCGGACGGCGACGGGTTTTCTGTAGACATGCGGGAATCTCAGGTTGGGAATGATCAACAGAAGTAAAAAAGGCAACGAAGCGATTCTTCGTGAACTTCGTTGCCTTCTGTTCGAAACCGGGCCGGGCGGATCGGCCGCCTACTTGTGGGTATCAGCTGTGATGCCCTTCCAGTCGTCCGTGCGGAACGGAGTCAGGGGCAGGCCTTCGCGGTTCTGGACGTTGCAGACCGGGTTCTGAGCCCACGCGTAGCGGGCGGAAGCGGGCTTGTCGACGCCGTCTGCCCAGACCGCAATCTTGTTACCGCCCGGCAGCATCTGAGCCTGAGCGTTGACGAACTTCTGATCCTCGCCAGCGATCGTGAAGCCAACCAGCGCGCGGGTGTCGAATGTGTCGAGAGCACTGCCGAACGTGTCGAATTCGACGACGATTTTGTTGCCGTCGACGCTGTGCGATTTGTACTGCGGGCTGCGGTAGATCAGACCTTCGTGCCCGTAGTCGCGGGCGAGTGCCCAGCGTGCCAGACGCTTCGCGACGTTCTGTTTGTCTTTCGGATGGATGTCTTCTGCTTCGCCAAGATCCGTGATGACGGCCTGTCCGGTGTTGGGTAGAGCGGCGATCGTCATCGTCTGCGCTTCCCGCAGTTCGGCCCACGGGCTGGCCTGCGGCTCAGGCGACTCCAGGTTGAAGTCGGCGAGCTGCACGAAGTAGAACGGGAAGTCGCCCTGACCCCACTCGTCCCGCCAGCTCTGGATCATCAGCGGGAACAGGTGTCGGTACTGGTAAGCACGACCGGCGTTTGATTCGCCCTGATACCAGATCGCTCCTTTGATGCCGTAACCGATCGTCGGCTTCAACACGCCGTTGTAGAGGTTCGCTGGTCGGTGCTGGCCGGCGAGAACGTTCTGCGGTGCGCGAGGCGGCTGCTTGCCGGCGTCACGAGCCTTCTTCGCAGCTTCGCGCCAGTTAGCCAGTGCCTTTTCGTAGTCGAACGTCTTCGCGGTTTCGTCCCAGCGGGCCAGAAGTTCGGCGTAGCGAGCGTCGGCTTCCAGCAGGTCGCGTCGCACCCAGGCTTCGCAGGCCGAGCCGCCCCATGAGTCGTCAATCAGTCCGACCGGGACGTCGAGTGTCTGATGCAGCTGCCGGCCAAAGAAGTAGCCAACCGCCGAAAACTGCCCGACGGTTTCCGGCGAGCAGACCTGCCAGCCGTCTCCGCCGAAATCGTTCTGCGGCTCCTGAGTGCCAACCTGCGGAACCGTGATCAGCCGGATGTTCGGGAACTTCGCGGTCAGCTTCTCAAGGTCCGCATCGTCGGCCTGATCGACAGCCCACTGCATGTTGGACTGTCCCGAACACAGCCAGACTTCGCCGACGAGAACGTTTTCCAGTTTGATGCTGCTTGAACCGGCAACCGTGACTTCGTACGGCCCGCCGACTTTCAGTTCCGGCAGTTTCACTCGCCAGGCACCATCGTCCCCGGCGGTCGCGGAAACTGACTGGCCGTCGACGGTCACCGTGACCTTTTCGCCGGCGTCACCCCAGCCCCAGACTGGGTTCTGCATCCCCTGCTGCAGGACCATGTTTGAACCGAAGATTCTCGGCAGTCTGATCTCGGCCTGAACTGTCAGCGTCGACAGTCCGGCACTCAAAGCGACAGCACATCCCACAGCCAGTCGCCACGAAAGTCGTTGCAGCATCGAAGAGGTCTCCTCGGAAGGTGGTCATGCGAAACGCAGTCGGGAAAGCCGTGCCAGCGTTTACAGATCGGGAAGGATTGATCGGCAGAGTTTTACGGTCGCTCCGCGGGCCTTCAACTGAGGTCGAAATCCGACTTGAGGCTCGTTGGAGACTGAATGCAGAACTGCTCACACTTCATGTTGTTGCCCGAATCGATCTAAGCACCAGATTCGGCGCGTCGTACGTTCGCCTTCCTCTGAGTTGGATGCGCTCATGACTAGCGGAAATCGGTATCGCCTGCTCATCCTCGCGATCGTCCTTGTGTTGAGTTCCGCGACTCCAGCCACCGCCTGGAATGCGTGCGGGCATCGGGTGGTCGCGTTGATTGCGTGGCGGCAGCTTGCTCCTGAGAAGCAGCAGGCAGTCATCGAGCTGCTGAAGCAGCATCCTCGTTATGAGCAGGACTTTGGCGAACGGATGCCGGACGTGTTCCGGGATGGCAGCGCGGATGATCGCAACGCCTGGCTGTTTACGCAGGCGGCCGTCTGGCCGGATGTGGCTCGCGGTTTCAAAGGCGAGAACGAAAAGTATCACCACCCCACCTGGCACTACATCAACCTGCCTGTCTGGCTGAACGACGACGCGGAGAGCCAACTGCAGAACAACCTGTCGGCCAACGTCAGCAGCGAATGGAATGCGAGTACTCCTTCTGCGGAGATGAACGTCATCCAGGCTCTCGCGAGGATTGAGGACCAGCTGCAGTCGCCGACAGTGTCGGACAGCGACAAGGCTGTTTACCTCTGCTGGCTGCTGCATCTGATCGGCGACCTGCATCAGCCTTTGCACTCGTCTGCGCTGTTTTCGGCGAAGCGGTTCCGCCAAGGCGACCTGGGAGGGAACGCGATCAAGGTTGCTGACGACGGAAATCTGCACAGCCGCTGGGACGGGATGCTCGGCAACGATTTTCTGCTGAACGATATCCGCCGCCGGGCCGCAGGCTGCGAAGCCGCCAATCCAAAGGTCGGTGCTGCGGCAGCGCAGTCAACCGACCCGGAAACGTGGCTGCAGGAGAGCCACGAGATCGCGAAGAGCATCGTCTACACGGACGCTGTGCTGACTGTTGTCCGGCAGGGCGAGACAGACAGCGATCAGGATCTCGGCAAAGTCACACTGTCGGACGACTACCTGAAGGCAGCCGGCAACATCGCTCAGCAACGAGCCGTGCAGGCCGGACATCGTCTGGCCGCCGCGATCGAACGACAGCTGGCTCCAGCGTCGAGTTCCGCAGAACACTGCAACGTTGAAGACCACGTTTCTCGCTGCACCTGAGCCGTTGCTGCCCGATTGGTAACTCGCCGCGGCCTGTCAGAACCGTCGCTTACCGAGTCAGCTCGCCGGTATGGATGCACTCCAGGTCGCGGCCTTTGATCTGCTTGAGCGTCGCGAGTTCGCTGTCGTTCCAGCGCGGGTTCGGTGCCCCCGAGATGAACCAGTCACTTCCGTTGTCGGCGAGCAGCATCCCGTAGCGTTTCAAACCCGTGAGAATGACGCGGGCAGTCGGCGGGAACTTCGAGATGTCGTAGTCCGCCCGCAACCGGACACGCAGGCCCATCGGTGGCAGGTTGGGATCGTTCGATCGGCTGGCAAAATGTCGCGCCGGGAAGATGTAGGCTCGCTGAGTCTTCACCACGGTGAACCTCAGCGCGTGTCGAATCTCCCCCGCCGCGACTTCTTCGTAACGGACCAGACCGGGAAAAATCGGCAGGCCAGCGGCGTCGGCTGATGTCCAGCCAATCGGACGGTGATGGTCGCGGCTCAGGTCGAAGATCGCTCCCGAACCTGCTCGCCACCCGGCGATCGGGTCGCGGATCACCTGAAACAGTTCATACAGCCGCTTGTTCTGTGGATCGACCATGATGACGTGCCGGTCGCTGTCCAGCGGCGCGTCCGGGCCGCCTTCGATCGGCGCGTCGGGCGGAATCGGGTACGGGCCGGCGTCGCTCTCATCCGCGTATTCAAACGCAACGGGAACCTTCGGCTGGTCAGGCCGCACAACAACGAACGGAATCCCGTTCGGAACTCCGCGCCAGGTCGTTCCAAAGTCCGGGTGCAATCCCTTGTCGATTCCGATCGACCTCAGCCAGACCTGCGAAAGACGATGCACTGGCAGATCATCAATCCGCCGGTTCCACTCGCTCGAAGCCGGGAAGATTTCGACGGACCCGATTGCTGTGTGCAACTGCGGGCCGGTCTGGGCATTGTCGCGCTCTGCGGCATCTTCGGCGCGGCTTTGACTGGCAGGCTCGTTCACCGCGGGCTGTGTCGTTTCAGTCGCCGTTTCAACGCTCGGCGGCTCGTCAACGAACGGTGATGAATCGCTGGTGAGACCAGGCGATTCGGCAGCAGCCAATGGCTGCGTCAGGACGGCAATCCCCGATCCTGCCGGTTGTTCGGATTCCAACGTACTGTCAGGAACGCTGAGTATGGTCGCCAGGAACAGCGTCCCTGTCGCGGCAAGGACACACAGTGGTAGCAGGGCCGAACGATTCATGCGTGATTTCGATGGCAGGGATCAATTGGCGAGTTCAGGTTTCAGAACCAGAAGCCTCAGAGACAGCGCGGCGACGGTGGCCTCGAGCCCAAAGGTACCTCACGTCCAGCTGCGTGACCGATCGTCGTGACGATTCGATTCGGATTCCCGGTCGTTCTCATCCCGGACGATCGGTTTCCACACGTGAAATCCCCCGCCGTGCACTGCTAGAGTTACCCGCTTCGCCTTTCGCCGCCGGAATTCATCCTGCAACAACCCGGCGAAAGCAGCTCAAATTAACACCCGATTCGTCGAGTGAGACTCTCGGCCTGGTATCTGCCGCGGCTGACCCTCTGACGAATCGATCATGACGATACCCGGAGAGTGGCCGATGCCTATCAAAGTGCGATGTGAATGCGGAGCGGGACTGACAGTGCCGGACACCGCGGCCGGCAAACGCATCAAGTGCAGGAAGTGTGGTTCTCCGGTCGCCGTTCCTGGAGGCGGTCAGCAAAAGAAAGCTGCTCGCAAGAAGGCCGCGCGTCCACAGGCCGATGTGCATGACGAAGACTTCTATTCGCAGCTCGACCTGGGCGGAGCCGACCACGCGGACCATCGCATCTGTCCGAAGTGCGCGGCCGAAGTCGACGAGATGGACATTGAGTGTCCGGAATGCGGCATCAATCTCGAAACCGGGCTACTCAGCGCGAAGCAGAAAAAGAAACGCAAACGCGGCGGCCCCGACCCGGACCTCTACTTCAAGCTGGCCTGGTCGGATTCCTGGGCCTTCTTCAAGAAGAACTGGAGTCTGGGTATGCGGCTGGGCCTGTTCTGGTCCATTTTCATGTCGCTGACTTGCGGCGCTGCCTTCATGGCTCTGGTGTATTGCGTGCAGGTCCCCCCAAAGATCTTCTGGGGTGGAATTGGTATCGCATTCCTGTTTGGATCAATCGGTAGTTTCTGGCAGTTATGGATCGCCATCGTCAAGGCGACGCTTGAAGAGAAGGACGAGCTGAAGCGATTCACCTTTGACTTCTTTGGTGATGTAGCACTCGGAGTGAAAGCAATCTTCTGGCCGATCGCCGTCGCATTCCCACTGCTTGCGATCTGGGGCGTAGTCGCACCGTTTCTTGGCGATCCAATGCTGGGCCTGTACGTCGGACTGGGGATCTACGCGATTCCTGTCTTTACGTTTCCGGTCGCGATGTCGCACCTCTCGGCCAAATACACCTGGAAGGCCTACATTCCGTACCACATGTTTAGGATCACGTTTAAGAACTTTGCTCCCATTGCGTGGTGGTGGCTGATTGCTCTTGCTGTTTTCATCGTTCCACTTGGGGTGATCGCGGCAGCCGGGGTCTACTACGAGCCGATCGGTAAAGCGTTCCTCGATGGCTTGTTAAAGCTCATTGAACTTTGTGGCGTCGATACGGCTGAAGACCAGCGAGGTTTTCTGTTCGGCCTATTGGGAGCCGTCATTGGATTCTGCATGGTCTATATCGCCTTTGCCGTGCTGGCTGCGATGACCTGTATGTCATCGTTTTTCCTGATGCGGCCGACGGGTCTTCTCGCCTTCTACTTTGCCAGGGACCTCGAAACGGGCGACAAAGTCATCGCTAACGATCCTGCCGGATTCTGGGTTCGCTATCTCGCGTTCCTGATCGATTTGACGGTGATTGGTGCCGCGGGAATTGTGGTTGGTGGCGGCGTGATTGTTGCCAGGCTGATGCTGCTGAGTCTGGAGATGGACTGGATTCCGGAAGTTGTCAATTGGGCGCCCCTGGTCGTCGCGGCGGCCTTCTCATTCGTCTACTTCGTCTTCACAGAGAGTGGCCCGGGCCGCGCAACGATGGGCCAGAAGGCACTCGGACTGACCGTCGTCTACGACGATCTGAAGGCTCCCATTGCTACTGGCGCGGCACTCTCGCGGTATATCGGGCGAATTGTCGGTGGAGTCATCATCGGAGGCGGCTTCATCATGTGCGCGTTCGACAAAGAGCGCAAAACGCTGCACGACAAGATGTCGAAGACCCGTGTCGTCTGGAAGGGCGAGGTCCACTGATCGGTGGCCGCTTTGCCACCGCGTGCAAGCCGATCTGAAACGCCATCGCCTGCGGCTTCGGGTCAAACAAGGCGCGAACAATGCCTGCCTGGAGGGCACCATGAAGCAGCGCGGACCGATGACGCTGGCACTTGTCGCCCTGCTGGCGAGCACTCATTTCCTGTGGGCGGCGGAACTCGCCAGCGTTCCGGAGAAGATGCTGCAGTCGCACTATCGGCGGCTGGCTCACGAAGCGCTGGATCGGCGGCTTGAGAACTACGAGTCGCTGAAGACGCCGGAGCAGATCGTTGCCTGGCAGCGCGGCCTGCGGGCGAAGTTCGTTGAGAGCATCGGCGGCTTCCCGGAAAAGACGCCATTGAATGCTCGCGTTGTCGGCAGGCTGGACCGAGGCGACCACCGGATCGAGAAGGTTATCTACGAGACCCTGCCGGGATTTCTGGTCACAGCGAATCTGTATCTGCCGAAAGGCGACGGCCCGTTTCCTGGCGTGCTGGTTCCGTGTGGCCACAGTGCCAACGGCAAGGCCTACGCGAACTATCAGAAGGTCTGCATTCTGCTGGCCAGAAATGGTTGCGCGGCGCTGGTGTTTGATCCGCCAGGACAGGGCGAGCGGAACCAGCTTCTCAAGCCGGACGCCGACGGTCGCGACTCTCACGAAGGAGCGTTCAGCGCAACCAGCGAGCATATGGTGACTGGCGTCGCTCCCATTCTGCTCGGCGAGAACCTGGCCACGCACATGATTCGAGATGGCATCCGAGGCATCGATTTTCTCTGCAGTCGCCCGGACATCGACGCTTCGAAAATCGGCTGCACCGGCAATTCCGGCGGCGGCAACCAGACCAGTTTTCTGATGGCGATTGACGAGCGGATCGTTGCCGCGGCGCCGGGTAACTTCATCACAACGACGCGAATCAAGAACGAACGGCCCGGCCCGGGCGATGCCGAGCAGAACATTTTCGGCCAGACGCGTGACGGCCTCGACCACCCCGATTTCGTCATGCTTCGCGCACCGAAGCCGACGCTGATTCTCGCCGCGACTCAAGACTTCGTTCCAATCGAAGGAAGCTGGATCGCGTTCCGCCAGGCCAAGCGGCTCTACTCGCGACTGGGTCATCCAGAACGAGTCGGTCTGGCCGAGACCGATGACAAGCACGGTTACAACTCGGAACTCCGCGTCGCGATGGTGCGCTTCATGCGCCGCTGGCTGCTCGGCATCGACGACGCCATCGCCGAACCGGCCAGTGTCGAGACGCTCCCCGATCGCGAGCTGCTTTGCACGAAGCACGGACAGGTGCTGCTTGAACCGGGCAGCCATTCGATCTTCGACCTCAATTGGGAAACGTCAGCGAAGCTTGCAGAGAAACGGACTCGGGAATGGTCAGCATTGAGCGATGCCGACAAACGGTCCCTCGTGCGACGCGTCGCAGGAATCTGGAACAACAACGACCGTCCGCAGGTCACCGCGACAGTGCAGCCCGTTGAAGAATCATCGGCCAATGCCATCCTCGTCCGGTCGCATGTCCAACTTTCGTACGGCGACCTTGTCCTGCCGGGACGACTTGTTCGCCGAAAGGACAGCACGGTCAGTCGCTGTCTTCTGGTACTTGCCGATTCAGCCACGTCTGGCGGCAAGGATGCAATTGCCTCGGCTGAGCGACACGCCGAAGACGGCACCGCCGTTCTGTCGGTCGATCTGGCCGGACTCGGTGCGACAACCATGAAGCCCTGGCGTTACGGATCGATGAGCGGCGTGCTCGGGCCGAACTCCGCTGAGTGGTTTGTCGCTTACATGCTGGGCGAGTCGTTTGTCGGACTGCGGGCGAATCAGATCCTGCTCGCCGCTCGCTGGATGCAGGAAACCACGAAGTGTTCAACGTCCGTAGAAATTCTGGCAGTCGGCGAGCCATGTGTTCCCGCACTTCACGCGGCGATTGTTGAACCGGGGCTGTTCGGCAGCGTGACTTTGCGGCAGCCACTGCAGAGCTGGCAGAGCGTCGCCGACACACCGGTCACGAAGCGGCAGCTGCCGAACGTAATCCACGGGGTTCTGAAGCACTATGACCTGCCTGACCTTGTAACGCTGATCCCGCCAGGGCGACTGGCGATCGAGCAGCCTCTTGATGCCGCAGGGAACTCCGTCACTGACAGGTGACTCTTAGCGCTGCGAATCCTGCTCGGCAGCCAGGTACTCGCGCAGAGCTTTGACCACTCCGCGACAGCGAAGCTGAAAGGCGTCCGGGTCTTTGCACCAGCCCTGCGGAACGACCGTGACGCTGATCTCGATCATCTTGCTGGCCCCACGCAACGTTGCAGTTCGCTCGTCACCAAACTTAAGCGTGATCTTAATGGGTTGCTTTTCGGGCGTCGTTCCCCAGTAAGGCACGAGACCTTTTGTACCGAGACGCAGTTCGACCAGATCCTTGCGGACTTCGCCCAGTCTGGCAGCATTGTCGTCCACAAAGGCCTTCACCTTGTAAACGATCATGTCAGCCGCAACACATGCTCTGAGTGTTGACTCGTAAACGAACTGGTTCGGCGCGAGTGCCGGAGGCGTCACGAGTTCCGGATCGTTGTCGCGCAGTTCGGTCGACGTCAGTCGGTTCACCCGGTTGCGGCCCTGCTGCTTCGACATGTACAGCGCCTTGTCGGCACGGTTCAGCAGTGTCTCGACTTCGTCTTCCGGTTCGACGGTGGCCACTCCGAATGACGACGTGACGCGGAACTCGTCCGACTTGATTACCTGAGCCGCCTGAATCGCGGCCCGCAACCGTTCCGCCTTGGCATAGACATCCCGCAAGCCCGTCTCCGGACAGACGATGACGAATTCCTCGCCGCCGTACCGGGCAACCATTTCGCCGGAATAAGTCTCGTGCTGCAGCAGCCGGGCGATGCTGATCAGCACCTCGTCACCCGCCGCGTGGCCGTACGTGTCGTTGCACTTCTTGAAGTGGTCGATGTCCAGAAAGATGACTGAGAACGGAACCTTGTAATCACGGTCCCGGTAGTCGCGCATCTGACGTTCGAGCTGCTTCCGAAGTTCGCCCCGGTTCGCGACGTGCGTCAGCGCGTCGCGGCTGGCCATCAGCTTCAGGTCCTTGTAGTGCCCCTTCTGCCGCGTACCGGAAGTGTCGCGGAAGATTTCCGCGTAACCGTGCAGCGTGCCCGCCGCATCGATCAGCGGCAGCGTCTGAACTTCGACGGGCAGCCATTCCTCGGAGCCGGTTCGCAACTGCATTTCGTTGGTCTGCATTCGCCCGGCTTCGCATGTCGACACCGCCGGGCGATCCTGAGCGTTGACCACGCCGCCGAGGCGATCGCGATACTGAATCATCCGGTTTGAGTCGCGATGTTCGAGTGCGTACTGCCAGGGAATCCCCGTCAGCGATTCCAGGCCATGGCTCCAGATGAGCACCTGCTGGTTGATGTTCGCGACGTAGAACCCGTCATACAGGCTTTCGAGCAGATACAGATAAGAGAAGACGTGGCACAGTGACCAGGCT